>WFPT01000034.1 GCA_015487365.1 Aquificaceae bacterium | reverse complement strand
GGCAAAGAATTCGTTTATTATCTCATCAATCCTATTTACAGAGCGCCTTATTACCGCAACGTCCTCCTCCGACCACTCCTTTAACGAGCTTAAAAGTTTTAGGGGTGCTATGGCATTTTTTAGTTCGTGGGATAGGTTTGCGGTCATTTCCCCCAAAAGGGATAGGATTTCCATCTTCCTAATCTTCTCCTCCATGGCCTTTAAGTTGGTAATGTCGGTTATGGTTAAAATCCTAAATTCCTCAGAGTAGGTAAAGTTTAAAAGTCCAAATATAAAGGAGCCATCCCTCCTCCTGACCTTTGCCTCCACCAGGAAGTCCTTTTCCTTCAAGAACCTGCTCCAAACCTCCCTCCTCCTTTCTTTCAGCAAGACTAAAAAGCGCCTACCTATTAGGGAGTTTTGGCTGTAACCTAGCTCCTTTACCTTTGGGTTTGAGTAGTATATCCTCCCATCCTTTCCAAGGGCCAGGACCACGTCCCCTATGTTTTCTAAGAGGGACTCGTAAAAGCTTTGGGCAAACCTTATGTTTTCTATGTAAGTCTTTAAGGAGGAGTAACTCCTATAAACTATTTGAGCCAGCTCGTTTATCTCGTCCCTTTCCAAAAACTCAACCCTCTTTAAAGCCCTTAAACCTTCCCTGCTCACCCTTTCCGCCTCCTCTATTATCCTCTTTAACCTTGAATTAATCCTGTAAGAGATTAAAAGGCCAATAAGTATCCCTATCAGGGATAAAGCTCCCGAGGTTATCAGAACCTTTAAAAAGACTCCCCTTAAATCCCCCCTTATTTTCCCTAAGTCTATGGAAAACCTGACCTGCCCACCCTCAAACTTAACGGTTATAGGCCTACTTAATCTCCCCTCCCTGTAAAAAACCCTTACCCCCCTTTCAAAGGAAATACCCTCTACCATCCTTGAGCTCAGTAAAAACCTTGAAAGCCCCTCCATAAGTTTAGTGTCCCCCTCTTTAAGGCTCCTTTTAACCTCTTCCCCTTTACTTTTTAGGTAGGTTAGGACTTCCTCCTTGGTCCTGTTGTATATAATCCTTTCTAAGAATCCTAAGGAGGTGTAGGTTATGGGTATTGATGAAAGGAAGATTACCACGAAGAAGGTAAGGGAAAGCTTTGTCCTTATGCTACTTTCAAGGAGCTTGCCTATTGCCCTCACCCCGTGCTATAATATATAATTTACCGATGAGTGTGATTAGAAAGTTCTTTGGTAGGAGGAGGGAGTTTGTAGAGCCCCCTTTTCTTTTGAAGATACCCAAGGAGTCCTTTGAAAACTTTGTTCAGATTAACAGGCCACCGGATAAGAGGGAGGAGGTAGGCCTTGAAAGGCTCTTTAAAACCTCCTTCCCCCTCAGGGACCAGAAGGGGGTCCTCTTTGTAGATTACTTAGGTTATGAGATTGGGGATTGGAAGTGCATAAGGTGTGGCTTTGAATCAAAGAGCTCTTACGACTTTTTGGGGGGTAAAGGTGTAACCTGTCCTAAGTGCAAGGAGGGAAAGCTTGAACTAAAAACCGTTATAACACCAAAGGATGCAAAGGAGAGGGGCCTTTCCTATGAGGCACCTTTAAGGGTATTACTCAGGCTAAGGGTAAAGACTAAGGAAGGTTGGAAGACCTTCCCTCCCAGAAAAATATACTGTGGAACCGTTCCCCTTATGACCGAAGAGGGCTCCTTTATACTGAATGGAACGGAGAGGATAGTGGTAAATCAGCTCATAAGGTCCTCGGGCCTGTTCTTGGAGGAAAAGGAGGAAAGGCAAAAGTATAGCACCGTAATAAGGAAGATTTACAGAGCGAGTGTTATAGCGGAAAAGGGTATGAGGATTGACTTTGAACTTTCAGGGGCAACGGACCAATTTTGGGTAAGGATAGATAGGAGGAAGATGTCCGGGACCAACTTTTTGAGGGCCTTTGGTTATGAAAGGGCCTACGACATACTAAAACCCTTCTATTCAAAGGTATATTTTTACGAGTACGACGAAGAGAATGATGAATTCATAAGTAAGGAAACGGGTGAAACCCTTTCAAAGGAGGAGCTTTTGGAAGTTGGTGAGCACTACCACATCTTTGCCCTCTTAAAGTATAACGCCACCTTGGAGGAATACAACAAGGAGGAGGAGCTCATAGAGGAGAGGTACCTGGAAAGGGGGGTGGAAAGCCTTGAAAACCTCTTTAACTCCACCAAGGTTAAGGTAATAGGCTTGACCTTACTACCTAAGGAGGAAATAAGTAGGAGTAAGTATCAGAAGGTGGTCTTTGAAACCCTAAAAAACGATACTAAACCCAGGGAGCCAAGGTATCAGAGCCCCGTAAAGATTCCTTCAAGGTTCAGGCTTTCGGACGTGGGCCTCATAGAAATTTACAAAAAGATTAGGCACCTTGAAAGTATAGCTACCATGGAAATAGACAATTTAGTGGAAAGGGCCCGCTCCAGCTTTGACTACTACTTTAAAAACATACAAAAATACGACCTTTCTGAGGTTGGTAGGGTAAAGCTAAACGCAAAGGTTTATGACTATCCCAAAAAACTTAAAAGGGAAGACCTAAAAAAGCTCTCCCAGTATCCCACCTTGGTCCTTGCCCAAGACTACGGCAAGTATAAGACTGGAACGGTGGTGGATGAAAAGGTCTTAGAGGAGATTTTAAAGGACCACAAAGAAGTTAGGGTTAAAGATTACACGGGTGAGGAGGCAAGGTTTTTAAACGAAAAGGATGTAATAAACATATTAAAGGCCCTGATAGAGTTAAGGTTTGGCCAGAGGATTAAAGATGACGTAGCCCACCTTGGGAACAGGAGGGTAAGGCCAGTAGGGGAGCTGCTGGAAGCCGAAGCTAGGAACGGAATGGCGAAGGTGGAAAAGGCTTTTAGGGATAAGGCTAATATAGTTAATGTGGAGGACCCAAACCTTAAAGTCCAGGAGCTTGTAAATTTAAGGTATATAACTACCTCCATAACGGACTTTTTAAAGACGGGCTCCCTCTCCCAATACCTGGATAACACCAATCCTTTAACTTCTTTAACCCACAAGAGGAGGCTTTCCGCCCTTGGACCCGGAGGACTTAAAAGGGAAAGTGCAAAATTTGAAATAAGGGACGTCCATCCCTCCCACTATGGAAGGATATGCCCTATTGAAACACCGGAAGGCCAAAACATAGGCTTAGTCACCTCTCCAACGGTTTATGCCCAAACCAACGAGCTTGGCTTCTTAATAACCCCTTACAGGAAGGTTGAAAAGGGAGTGGTAAAGGATGAGGTGGAATACTTGGCAGCTTATGAAGAAGAAAAGTTTGTAATAGCTCAGACTACACCCACCGATGAAAACGGTAAGATTTTAAGTGAAAGGGTCTTGGCAAGGTTTAAAAATGACGTTCAGTGGGTAAAGCCTGAGCAGGTGGATTACATGGAGGTTTCTCCAAGGCAGGTGGTTTCTCCCTCTTCCTCCCTAATACCCTTCTTAGAGCACGACGACGCAAACAGGGCCCTTATGGGCTCTAACATGCAAAGGCAGGCGGTTCCGTTAATCTTTACCGAGCCTCCCTTGGTAGGAACGGGTATGGAAAGTAGGATAGCCAGAGATTCTATGGCGGTGGTCTTGGCAAAGAGGGGTGGAGAGGTGGTCTATGTGGATTCCAGTAAGATAGTTATAAGGGTAAATCCAGAGGAAATTGATTACAACAATCCCTTGGACGTTGGAATAGACATTTATTATTTGAAGAAGTTTGAAAGGACGAACCAAAAGACCAACGTAAATCAAAGGCCCTTGGTTAGGAAGGGACAAAGGGTTAAGAAGGGAGACCTTATAGCTGACGGCCAATCTACCTACAAAGGGGAGCTGGCCCTTGGTAAAAACGTTTTGGTGGCCTTTATGCCTTGGAGGGGTTATAACTTTGAGGATGCCATAGTAATCTCTGAAAGGTTAGTGAGGGACGATGTTTATACTTCCATACACGTTGAAGAGGTTGAGGTGGAAGTAAGGGAAACCAAAAACGGACCCGAGGAAATTACAAGGGACATTACGGGAGTTCCCAAGGAGGCCCTCAGGAATTTGGACGAGTTTGGAATAGTTAGGATAGGGAGCTACGTAAAGCCAGGGGACATCCTCGTTGGGAAATTGACTCCCGTTGGTGAAACCCAATTAACTCCCGAGGAAAAGCTCCTTAGGGCTATATTCGGAGAAAAGTCAAAGGAGTTTAAGAATACCTCTTTAAGGTGTCCCCACGGCTTAGAGGGTATAGTTATGGACGTAAGGATATACACTAAGAGGGAAACCTCCCATAAAAGGTCAAAGCTTTCTGAGTTTATAGAGCAGGAGGAATTGGAAGAGCTGAAAAGGGAAGAGGATATGAAGGTGAAAGTTTTAAGGGAAGGGCTTGAAAGGTCAGTTTTTGAACTGGTAAAGGGTAAGGATGTGGAAAGGGACTTTACCTACAACAGGAAAAAGTATAAGAAAGGCTCTAAGATAGACGAAGAGCTCTTTGAAAGGGTTAAGGAAAAACTGATAAACGAGCCTGAGAAGGTCTTTGAAGACTCAGAAATTATAAACAAAATCTCAGAGCTGAGGGAAAGGTTTAAAACTCAACTTAAAAACTTAGAAAGGCTTTACAGGGAAAAGAAGGAAGTTCTTTTAAGGAGGCCCCTACCTTATGGGACAAACTTTATCATAAAGGTTTATATAGCCCAAAAGAGGAAGATAAAGGTTGGGGACAAGATGGCGGGAAGGCACGGGAACAAGGGGGTAATTTCCGTAGTCTTACCCGTAGAGGATATGCCCTTTTTAGAGGATGGAACTCCCGTTGACATAGTCCTAAATCCCTTGGGTGTCCCTTCAAGGATGAACATAGGCCAGATATTGGAAACGCATTTAGGATGGGCCTGTAAGGAGTTGGGTAAAAAGGTTGCAAAGCTCTTGGATGAAGAAAATTGGAGACAAAAGGTTGAAAGCTTTTTAGAAAGGGTTTATAGTGTTGGAGATAAAAAGGGAGAAAACGTAAAGTTTTTAAGGGATTACCTTTCAAAACTTAGCGATGAAGAGTTAAAGGAGCTGGTAAGGGAGTTTGGGAGGTTGGGAATACCGGTTGCAACTCCCGTCTTTGAAGGTGCGGAGGAAAGGGATGTGAAGGAGCTTTTAAAGTTGGCGGGTCTTCCAGAAAGTGGAAAGGTAAAGCTTTACGATGGGAGGACTGGAGAGCCCTTTGACTTTGAAGTGACCGTAGGCTATATGTATATGCTCAAATTAATACATATGGTGGATGACAAAATCCACGCACGCTCAACGGGACCCTACTCCTTGGTCACCCAACAACCTCTGGGTGGAAAGGCCCAGTTTGGTGGTCAAAGGCTTGGAGAGATGGAGGTCTGGGCTTTGGAAGCTCACGGAGCAGCATACACCTTACAGGAAATGCTTACGGTAAAGTCTGACGACATAAAGGGAAGGACCAAGGTTTACAGGGCCATAGTGGAGGGTAAATACCGCTACAAACCCGGAATTCCCGAATCCTTTAAAGTAATGGTAAAGGAGTTGAAGGCCCTTTCCTTGGATGTCCGTTGTAAGGATGGAGAGGATAGGCCTTGTGATAGTATAAAGGAGGAGGGAGAGGAAAATGAGTGAGAGGGGATTTTTACCTTTTAGCAAGATTAAGTTAATGATTGCCTCCCCGGAAGAAATTAGGAGTTGGTCCCACGGGGAGGTAAAGAAGGCTGAGACCATAAATTACAGGACCCAAAAGCCCGAAAAGGATGGTCTCTTTTGCGCCAAAATCTTTGGTCCGGTAAAGGACTATGAGTGTTTGTGTGGAAAGTATAAGGGTAAAAGGCATGCGGGAACCATATGCGACAAGTGTGGAGTGGAGGTTACAACCTCTTACGTTAGGAGGGAGAGGTTTGGACACATAGAGCTTGCCTCACCCGTTGCCCACATATGGTTTTTGAGGAATTTGCCCTCCAAGATAGCAACCCTTTTAAGATTAAACATAAAGAATGTAGAGAGGGTAGTTTATCTTGAATCCTACCTACTTATAGAGCATCCCCTAAACGAAGAAGAGGAGAGGGAGTTTGAAAGGAGTGAGAATGCTGTCCCCTTAAAGGACTCTGGATGGGTAAAACTGAGTGTGGTAAATGAAGAGGAAATAGAAAAGATTTCTTCCTCCATAGACGAAAAGTATGAATACGGAACGGGAGCTGAAATTATAAGGGATGTCCTTTCAAGGCTGGACTTAAAGGAGCTTTTGAGGAAGTTAAAGGAGCTGGCAAAGCCTTACAGCCTATCCTTTGAGGACCTAAACGAGGAAGTCTATAAAAATTACAGAAAGCTTTACGAAAGGATAATTAAAACTATTGCAAAGGACTTTGAAGCTTTAAACTTAGACTTTAAAAACAGAGAAGAACTTGGCCTTAGTTTAGAAAGGGCCATAAGCGATTTAATCTTACAAAAGCTATACTTGGACTTAAAGGAGGGAAGGCTCTACCAAGAAAGGGTTTCAGAGGAGTTGGAAACGGGTAAGGAGGCCCTCGTCAAGTATTACGAAGGTTTAAGGGAAAAACTAAAACTCCCAGTATTTGAAAAGATAAAGGAGGATGTCAGGGCTACCGTAATGAAGGAAATACCAGCCCAAAGTATGAGGAAAATCCTAAACGCCATAAGGGTAGTGGAAGGCTTTATAAAGAGTGGAAATAAACCCGAGTGGATGATTTTGGAGGTCCTACCCGTCTTACCACCGGAGCTTAGACCCATTATAGCCTTAGAATCGGGTAGGTTTGCCACCTCAGACCTAAACGAACTTTACAGAAGGGTAATAAACAGAAACAACAGGCTTAAAAGACTGATAGAGTCAGATGCACCCGAGCTGATAATTAAGAGTGAAAAGAGGATGCTCCAAGAGGCTGTGGATGCTCTAATTGACAACGGAAAGAGGGGAAGGCAGGTAGTCCAAAACGGAAGGCCCTTAAAGTCTTTAACGGACTTTTTAAAGGGTAAGCAGGGTAGGTTTAGGCAAAACCTCCTTGGTAAGAGGGTAGATTATTCTGGTAGGTCCGTAATAGTGGTAGGGCCAGAGCTTAAAATGCACCAGTGTGGTCTTCCAAGGGAGATGGCCTTGGAACTCTTTAAACCCTTCGTATATAGGAGGTTGGTAGAAAAGGGTTATGCTACCACTTTAAAGAATGCCCAGAGGTTGGTAGAGCAAAAGGCACCAGAGGTTTGGGAATGTTTAGAAGAGGTTGTAAAACAACACCCTGTCCTTTTAAACAGAGCTCCAACCCTACACAGGCCTTCCATACAGGCCTTTGAGCCGGTTTTAGTAGAGGGTAGGGCCATAAAGCTACATCCTTTGGTATGCCCTCCCTTTAACGCGGACTTTGACGGAGACCAGATGGCTGTCCATGTCCCCTTGGGAATTGAAGCCCAACTGGAAAGC
>WFPT01000033.1 GCA_015487365.1 Aquificaceae bacterium | reverse complement strand
CGGAAGAGGTCCAAAGGGTGGTAGGATGAACACTTACAGGGTAAAGGCGGTAAGTAATAAAACGGGTGCGGTCGTAGTGGAAACCTTGGATGCGGAAAACGAAGTTAGGCTTGTCCAACTCTTAGACTTTATGGGCCTTACACCTTTGGACATAAAGAAGGTCTCCCCTTTGGAAAGGTTAATAACCTTCCCTCTAAAACTTTTCAAGGCCAAGGTAAAGAGGAAGGACCTAATAGAGCTTTACGAAAACTTACACTTGGTGGTAAGGTCCGGCCTACCCTTGGGAGAGGGTATATGGGAGCTTTCCGAAGACACGGACAAGGAGAGCTTAAAGGTAATGTTAAAGGCTATAGCCTTTTCGGTCCAAACGGGGGAAAGCCTTTCGGAAGCGGTAAAAAAGTATAAAAAGGTCTTTGGAGACATTTCGGTAAATTTAATAGCAATAGGTGAAGAGACTGGAAATCTTGACAAGGTCTTTAAGGACCTTTCCAACTACTTTTCAAGGATTGAAGACTTTTACTCTAAAACAAAGCAGGCCCTGATGTATCCAGCCTTTGCAACAACCTCCGTAGTAATAGCCATGCTCTTTTGGCTGGTCTATGTAATGCCCAAAGTAATGGAGGTATTTAAAACCCTAAACGTTGAGCTTCCCACCTTAACCCTATACTTTTTGGCCTTCTCTAACTTTGTAAAGAAAAACTTTATTTGGATAATCCTATCCATCCTGGGGGCAATCTCTACCTTCTTCCTTTTAAGAAAAAAAAGCAAGACCTTTAAGTATTACACGGATTTTTTACTTTTAAAAATTCCCATAATTTCTTCTATCCTGAGTAACTTCTACTATGCCTTTTTCAGTGAGTATATGAAGCTTATGCTCGGAGCGGGTATTACCCTTTACGATTCCCTTGAAGGGGTAAAGAGGGCCATAGGAAATTCGGTAATAAGGGAGGCCATAGAGAAGATAAAGGAAGGAATAGAAAGGGGGGATGGGTTAGGTGTTTCTATGAGGGAGACTAAGAGGTTTCCCTCCCTGATGGTAAGGATGGTTTCGGTTGGTGAAGATACGGGAAACCTTGAAGAGCAGTTCCAATACCTATCCGAGCACTACTACGCAAAACTTGACTACATAACCCAGAACATAGCCAAGATGATAGAGCCAATAGTTTTAGGCTTTGTGGGTCTCTTTATGGCCCTAATCCTGCTTTCCTTCTTAGCACCCGTTTATGACCTAATCACTAAGATAAAATGAGGGTAGGGATAGTAGCAGGCTCTGGAAATCTACCAAAAGTCTTTAAGAAAATCTTGGAAGAGAGGGGGCACGAGGTAGTCTTAGTTGGCTTTAAGGGTATAAGCGATGGCTGCAATTATCTTTTAAACTTAAAGGAGCCCTTAGAGGTTTTAAAGGTCTTTAAGGAAGAGGGCTTAGAGGGTGTAGTTCTTTTGGGTAAGTTTGAGCAAAGGCTTAGCTTTGAAAAATTTACCAAGGAATTTTTGGGAGAAGGCTCAGACCTAAGACCAGAAAGTATAATAAGGGAAGTCCTAAAAGTTTTTGAAAGGGAGGGGATAAAACCCTTAGACCCAAGACCCATCTTAGAGCCACTCCTTGCCAAAGAAGGTAGTATGAACGGCTTAAAATTGGATGAGAAAACCTTAAAGGAGGGAAGCTTTGGCTTTAAAGTTGCCAAATTCCTTGCAAACAACGATATAGGACAGACTGTCGTTTTAAAGGATGGGGTTGTGGTGGCCCTTGAAGGGGTTGAGGGGACCCAGAAAACCTTAGAGAGAGCTTACTCTTTGGTAGGGGAAGGAACGGTCGTGGTAAAGGTGGGGAGGAGTAATCAGGACTTTAAAATTGACCCACCCGTGGTAGGCCTTGAAACCTTAAAGACCTTAAAGGAAATGAAGGCAAAGGCCCTATTCTTAGAGGCTGGAAAGGTAATCATAGTGGAAAAGGAAAAATTTTTAAGGGATTCAAGGGAATTGGGAATACCGGTTTTAGGCCTTAAAGAGAAAAATTAAAATTAAAATTGTTAAAATTATTAAAAAAATTGTTAAAATTAAATTTAAAATTGTTAAATTTTTATTAATTTTTTTCAAAATTTCGTTTATATTTTCTAAACTTTTATCAGCCTTATTTTTTTCCTCTCTCTTTACAAAGGCCTTTAAAGCTTTAAAGTAGTTTAAGCTTAGCTCCTCCCTCAGGAGCTCCTTAGAAAGGGTTTTACCTACACCCACGTAAGGCTTCATATAGTCTATAAGTCTAAAATTGGGGTCTAAGGACATACCAAGGCCCTCCGCCATTCCAAAGGCCCTCATAAGCAGGGCCAAGTTGTTGGGAATCCTTATTCCGTATTTAAAGGATATACCCGCTATGTCCCTTAAAACGTAAGAAATTTTAATTTCGTTTAAGGGAACACTCGCATAGTGGGAGAGTAGGATGAATACCTCTCCCTTAATCCTTGAAATCTTTTCCCAATTTAAGGCCATACCTAAGTCCCTTAATGAGTCCAAAATCAGCTCAACGTTTTGGTTAAAGATTCCTACCAGAAGTTGCATAAGGTTTATCCTCGTGTAGCTGTCTAAAAAACCTACTATCCCACAATCTACAATCCCCAACCTTCCATCCCTTAATATTAAAAAGTTTCCCGGATGGGGGTCTCCGTGAAAGAAGCCATCCCTGAATATCATCTTCATGTAGGCTCTTGCTCCCACTTCCGCAACCCTTTTAAGGTCTATCCCTCTCCTCCTCAGCTCTTCTTTGTCCTTTATGCTCGTTCCCTTTAAAAATTCCATAACTAAGACCTTCCTGGTGGTTAGGTTCCAAAAGACCTTTGGGAAATAAACTTCCTCATCCTCTGAGAAGTTCCTCCTTAAAACCTCTAAGTTTCTCCCTTCCCTCAAATAGTCG
>WFPT01000032.1 GCA_015487365.1 Aquificaceae bacterium | reverse complement strand
CCCCTACCCCCTCCTTGGGGGTTATAAAAGCCTTTACCCCCGCCTCAATTCCAGCGGAGACTAAGGCCTTGTCAAAGTCTTCAAGGTAAAGCCAGAGCTCTTTCATAGTTTAAGATTTTAACCTAACTTCTGCTATAATTAAAGGCTATGAAAATATTTTTGGATACCGCAAACGTGGATGAGATAAAGGAGGCTTTGGAGTGGGGATTGGTGGATGGGGTTACCACCAACCCGACCCTAATTTCCAAAACGGGTAGGGGCTTTGAGGAGGTGGTTAGGGAGATTTTGGAGCTGGTTGAGGGACCCGTTAGCCTTGAGGTGGTTTCCACCGATGCGGAGGGGATGATTAGGGAGGCCAGAAGGCTCTCAGAGCTGGGGGAGAACGTGGTGGTGAAGATACCAATGACCGAAGAAGGTATTAAGGCGGTTAAGGTCCTTGAAGGGGAGGGGATAGCCACCAACGTAACCTTAATATTTTCACCCACCCAGGCCCTTTTGGCTGCAAAGGCTGGGGCCTCATACGTTTCACCCTTCGTGGGCAGGATAGATGACATATCTTGGGACGGTTTGACTATTGTAAGGGAAATAAGGGAAATATTTTCCAACTACGAATACCAAACCCAGATAATAGTAGCCAGCGTAAGGCACCCAAAGCATGTCCTTGAAAGTGCCAAGATGGGAGCTCACATATGCACCATGCCCTTTAAGGTCTTAAAACAGCTCTTTAAACACCCCCTAACGGACGTAGGCTTGAAGAGGTTCTTAGAGGACTGGGAGAAGGTCCCCCAAAAGCCCTTTTAATATGAGGGGAAAAATCTTAAAGCTTTTAGTAGTTTGTGCCCTCTGCTTAGGAATTTCTACCTTAATCTACTTTGCTTTAAAATACCTTTTCCATGGTTAGGAAGGCGGTTATACCCACCGCGGGCTTTGGGACGAGATTTTTACCCGCCACCAAGTCCATGCCCAAGGAGATGTTCCCCATAATCAACAAACCTATAATTCAGTTCGTGGTGGAGGAGGCCTTGGACGCGGGAATTGAAAACTTTGTATTCATAACCGGAAGACACAAAAGACCTATAGAGCACCACTTTGACATAAACAGGGATTTGGAGGAGGTATTAAAAAATTCTAACAAGTTAGAGCTTCTGGAAAACGTTAAAAAGATTTCACACCTTATAAACCCTATCTACATAAGGCAGAAGGAGCCAAAGGGTTTAGGGGATGCGGTCCTGGTTTCAGAGCCCGTGGTGGGGGACGAACCCTTTATAGTTTCCCTCCCCGACGTAATAGTGGAGGGGGGAACGGAAGTTTTAAAGAAGATGATAGAAATCTTTAACATGTTCGGGAAGGGGGTAGTAGCCCTTTACGAAGTCCCAGAGGAGGAGGTGAGTAGCTACGGAATAGCTAAGGTTAAGGAAGTGGAGGAAGACGTCCTCTTAATTGAAGATTTGGTGGAAAAGCCCAGCTTAGAGGAGGCCCCCTCAAACTTGGCCATAGTGGGGAGGTACCTATTTACCCCAAAAATCTTTAAAAAGTTAAGGGAAACAAAGCCCGGAAAGGGAGGGGAGGTGCAACTAACAGACGCCATGAGGAAGCTCTTGGAAGAGGAAGCCCTTTACGCCTACAAGGTAAAGAGTAAAGTTTATGATACGGGGACTCCCTTAGGATACATAAAAACTTTGCTTGAATTCGCCTTAAAGGAGGAGGACATAAGGGGGGAGCTTGAAGCCTATTTAAGGGAAACTCTGCTAAAATAATTATTAAAGTTGGGGCGTAGCTCAACTGGCAGAGCGCCGGACTTTGGATCCGGAGGGTGGTGGTTCGAGTCCACCCGCCCCAGCCTAATAAATGAAACTACTCTGTGGGACCAGCAACAGGAAACTGGGTGAGGAGGTAGCAAGGGAGCTTGGTATAAACCTCACCGATGCCCTAATAACCCGTTTCAGCGACGGTGAGGTTAGGGTCCAGATAAACGAATCCATAAGGGGCTCAGAGGTCTTCGTCCTCCAATCCCTCTATCCAAAGCCCAACGACAGCATAATGGAGCTACTTTTGATAATAGACGCTCTCAGGAGGGCCTCCGCGGAAAGGATAAACGTGGTAATACCTTACATGGCCTACGCCAGACAGGATAGGAAGGACAGACCCAGAGTTCCTATAAGTGCTAAGGTTTTGGCGGACCTCCTAACTACCGTTGGGAGCGACAGGATAATAGTCTTGGACCTACATTCACCCCAAATTCAGGGCTTTTTTAAAATTCCCGTAGATAACCTTTACGCCCTACCCGTTCTGTACGAATACCTGAGGGAAAATGAAGATTTGGGAGATGTGGTGGTAGTTTCACCCGACGCGGGAGGGGTGGAAAGGGCAAGACAGCTTGCAAACAAGATAGGTTGTGGTATAGCCATAATTTACAAGAGGAGGCCAGAGCCCAACAAGGCGGAGGTAATAGATGTGGTGGGGGATGTGAAGGGGAAGACCGCCATAATAATAGACGATATAATAGATACCGCAGGGACCCTAACTTCTGCCAGCAACCTGCTTATAAACAAGGGGGCAAGGAGGGTAATAGGTTGTGCAACCCACGGAATATTCTCCGGACCTGCGGTGGAAAGGATTTTAGAATCACCCTTAGAAAAGGTAATAGTTACCAACAGCATAGAACTTGAAGGTAAAACCTTCCCAAAGCTAAAAGTCGTCTCCGTAGCCCCCCTCCTTGCAAAGGCCATAAAGAGGGTCTACGATAGAACTTCGGTGAGCTCCCTATTTTTCTAAGTAATGCTCTTTGTTTTTATCTTCCTCTTGGTTTATTCCTCACTCCACTACTATGCATACTTAAAGCTAAGGTATAAACCTTTAATTTACGTATTCATTTTCACCACTTTCTCACCTATAATTTGGAGGATTTTAGACAAAAGGGGGGTAGATGAAAGGCTCTTTTCCTTCTTCGTCCTCTCTTGGATGGGAGTAATAATTTACATATTCTTTGT
>WFPT01000031.1 GCA_015487365.1 Aquificaceae bacterium | reverse complement strand
GAATGTGTTAGGGTGGAAGAGGAAGGAACCTACTTTACCTTTGAAGGTAAGGAGGTCTTCATACCTTTAATAAGTAAGGGGATAGTTAATAATACCCTCTGCGCCTTTGGAGTTTTAAGGGCCCTCGGCCTTGAACCCAAGGACTTTATAAAACATCTTAGGGACTTTTACGGCGTTGAGGGGAGGATGAGAACTTACAAGGTAAAGGGTATAACCCTCATAGACGACACCTACAACTCAAACCCCCTATCTTTGAGGAACGCTATAGAAACCCTTTTGAGTTTAAAAGGTAGAAGGATTGGGGTCTTTGGTGATATGTTGGAGCTGGGAAAGTATTCTAAAAAGTATCACGAAGAGCTCGGGAAACTTTCAAGGCCCTTGGACCTTACTTTGCTCTATGGAAGGGAGGTAGTGCATTCTTTAAAGGAAAACCCTAAGGCCCTTTACTTTAAGAGCAAGGGGGAGCTGGCAAACTACTTAAAGGAAAACTTAAAGGAGGGAGACTTGGTCCTGTTTAAGGCTTCAAGGGGTATGAGGTTGGAGGAGGTCCTGAGGGAAGTCCTTAGCTTTTTAAACTCTTTATAGCTTCCATTATGGAGTTTGCCACCTCCTTGTAGCCCCTCAAACTCTCCTTACCTTCATAAACTTTGGGTTTTCCAATAAAGACTTCTACCTTAAAGGGTGGCCTTAAAAGTTTAGCTCCCTTGGGTAGGATGCGGTCGGTTCCCTCAATAAGAACGGGGACCACAGGCTTTTTACTCTTTAAAGCCAAAAGGCCTACCCCCGCCTTAGGTTTTAAAAACTTACCCCTTTCCGCCCTCGTCCCCTCGGGGAATATACATAAGGGGCAATCCCTCTTTAATATTTCAAGAGCCCTTTCTAAGGCAAAAACGTCCCCCTTGCCCCTCCTTATGGGAACTCCCCTCAGGTGCCTTAAAAGGATTCCCAGGGGAAACTTAAAGAGCTCCTCCTTTGCCAAAAAAAAGAGGGGCTCTGGAAAGACGGAGTTTAAAACTATTGGGTCTAAGTTGCTCCTGTGGTTTGAAGCCACTATATAACCACAACCCTTTGGCACATTCTCCTCCCCGTAAATTTTAACCCCAAAGATTTTTCTAAAAAGGCTTTTACCTACCGGGCACATAGGCTTTAAGAGCCTACCAACCCAAGTTATGGGACAGTCGCACCTTTCCATCTTAAAATTTAAGGCCCACCCTCAGAGAAAATATATTCTTCTCGTAGCTGTAAATCCTCTTGGTGGATTTGTTCCCCTCCCTCTCGTAGGAAAGCCTCAAGGTATACCTCCTCACCTTAAACTCGTAAAAGGGGCTTAAAATAAAAAAGCTTTCCCTCCTACCTACGAAGGGGTATAGGGAATACTTAAAGTAGTAAGAGAGACCAAATCCTAAGTATTTAACCTTTAAGCCCGCCCTAAGCTTAAGAGCCCTGTAACTCCTTCCGGAGGTAAAGTCTAAGGAAAGGCCTAAGAGGAGAGAGGTAAAGAGGGGTGGCTTTAAGAGATACTTTACGTTGTAAAGGTCTAAGTAGCTACCGTTTCTTAGCCTGTTCCTGTAATAGAGCCTTGAAAGCCTTAAACTGGTGAAGTTTCCCTTAAAAAGCCTTTCAAAACCTAAGTAAAAACCCTCCGAGTAAATCCTCCCCCCCAAGTAGCTCCTCCTATAACCCAGGGGGAAAGAGTTGAACTTATACCTGAAAGAGCCCTCAAGGTTTATAAAGTCATAGTCGTACCTCCTCACCCTGAAAACCTTGGAAGTGTATGCATACACGTTAAGGTCCAAAAAGTAGGTGGGGTAGTAGAAGAAGTTTAAGAGGGAGGAGAGCTTTAAGGAGGGCTTTTTGGGAATGAAGTAGTTAGGGGGAGCGTAGTTGGCGTTATCGTCGTAACCAAGTTCAAAGTAAATCTCGCCGTAGTGTTTCTTACCTTTCTTTATCCTCTCCAAGTAATCTAAGGATAGGAAGTAGTAGGCGCTACCCTTTTCCAACCTTTCAAAGTATTCAAGGGCCTTCCCATACATCCTGTAAGTGTAGTAAATTATCCCCAGGAAGTAGTAGGACCTGTTTAAAAGCTCCCTCTTCTTTATTCTCTTAAAGTATTCTTCTGCAAGCTCGTAATCCCCCTCCTTTAAACTCAAAAGCCCCATCAGGTAAAAGTATCTATCTCCCTTTGGAAGGGCCTTTAAAATCTTTTTAGCCCCTTCTAAGTTGGACAAAAGTAAGTAACTTTCTGCAAGGTAATAGCCCACCTCTGGAATCTTTTTCAATTCGTAAGCCCTCTGTAAGTAATAAACTCCCCTTCTTGCGTTTCCAATTAAAAGGTAGGACCTCCCCATAAGGTAGTAAAGGAGGTAAAGCTCCTCCTTTTTTAACTTTTTTCTCCTTAAAACTTTTCTTGCATAGTAAATAGTCTCTTCGTAATTTTCCTTCAAGAATTCCTTACATATGAGCTCTAATCTTCCACACTCCTTTAAGTCT
>WFPT01000030.1 GCA_015487365.1 Aquificaceae bacterium | reverse complement strand
ATTTATAGAGCTTAGGAGCAGAAGTTTTTATAAGAGGGACTTCTTTAATTTTTTAGAGGAGATTGGCTTTAACTTGGTAAATATAGACATAAGAAAGGAAGAGGGAATTTTGGTAGGTCCTTGGCTTTCGGTTGGAGAAAAGAACTACATAAGATTGCACGGAAGGGGAGAGAAAAGTCCTTACGATTACCTATACTCAGAGGAGGAGTTAAAAAAGTTTAAGGAAAAAATAAAAAAACTTGACCTTAGGAAGGAGACGGTGGTTATTTTTAACAACACGACCAAGGCAAAGGGGGTTTATAACGCCTTAATCTTTAAAAGGCTCTTTAACTACAAAGTAAATATACCAAAGCCCTTGGAAAAAGCTTACAGGGAAAGGAAATACGAGTGATCAGGAATTTTTCAGCCTTTCTTCTATGAGGGCACTCACCAGCCTTGGGTTCGCCTTACCCTTAGTTTTTTTCATAATCTGACCTACGAAAAAGCCCATAAGCCTCTTCTCTCCGTTCTTTAACCTCTCAAAGGCCTCTCCGTTCTCTTTTATAACCTCTTCTACGAGCTCCCTTAACAGATTTTCGTCAGAGATTTGTTTTAAACCCCTCTCTTCTATTATGTCCGTTGGCTTCTTTCCCGTTTCCAATGCCTCCCTTAAAACCTCCTTGGCAATCTTTGTGGAAATTTGTCCCCCATCTACCAGTTTTAGGAGTTGGGTTAGGTCCTTAGGCCTTACAGGTGAATTTTCAATACTTAGGCCTTTTTCCTTTAAGTTTCCCAACAGGTCGTTTATTAACCAGTTTAAGAGTTTCTTAGGCTCTCTGTAATAATTCAGGGCCTCTTCAAAGTAGTCTCCAAGCTCCTTGTAATTTACCAAAATCTTTGCTTCCTTCTTTGGTAAGGAGTAGTCCCTTAAATACCTTTCTAACCTCTGGCTGGGTAATTCGGGTATGTTTTCCTTTACATAGCTTAGAAACTCTTTATCTATTACCAAAGGTAGCAGGTCCGGCTCTGGAAAGTATCTGTAATCCTCGGCCTCTTCCTTCCTCCTCATAGTGAAGGTCTTACCCGTTTGTGGGTCAAAACCCCTCGTTTCCTGCTCAACTTTTCCACCCTCTTTTATTATCCTTACTTGCCTCTGTATTTCGTATTCAAGGGCCTTCTGGACGAACCTAAAAGAATTTACATTTTTTATTTCGGTCCTCGTTCCAAACTTCCCTTCCCCCTTCCTCCTTACCGAAACGTTTATATCACACCTTAGTTGTCCCTTTTCCATATCCGCGTTGGAAACCCCCGCATACCTTAAAAGATTCCTAAGGTTTTCCAAAAACAGCCTTGCCTCCAAGGGTGAATTTATGTCAGGCTCTGTCACTATTTCTATCAAGGGAGTCCCAGCCCTGTTTAAATCCACAAGGGTTTTATTCCCTTCGTGAATGTTTTTACCCGCATCCTCTTCAAGGTGTATCCTCCTAATCCTGACCCTTTTGGTCTTCCCATCTTCTACTTCAAATTCCAAGTATCCACCAACCGCCAAGGGTCTTTCATACTGGGATATTTGATAACCCTTTGGAAGGTCTGGGTAAAAGTAATTCTTCCTCGCAAATATAGAAGTTTCATTTATTTTACAATTTAGTGCAAGGGATGCCCTTAAAGCTAACTCTACCGCCCTCTTGTTTAGGACGGGAAGGGAGCCGGGGAGTCCCAAGCATACGGGACATACGTTAGTGTTAGGCTCCTTTCCAAACTCCACTTTACAACCACAAAAGAGTTTAGTTTTGGTGCTCAGCTGAACGTGGATTTCTAAACCTATTATGGCTTCAAACTCACCCAACCTTAAAGAGCGGGCGACGGGACTCGAACCCGCGACCTGCGGCTTGGAAGGCCGCTGCTCTACCAACTGAGCTACGCCCGCTATATATTATAATTTTACCATTGTTATGGCTAAAAGTCAAAGTATTTCTTAAAAACAATTTGGAGCATACTCCTTATCAACTTCCACCCCGACTATATTAATATTAGTAAAAAGGCTATGCTTTTAGCGGAAAAAAGAATAAATGATTTAATAACCTTAGGAGACATAGAAGTTGATAAAAACGGTAATAACTTTAGCCAAAGGATGGAAGTAATAGCTTATGAAAGCCTTAAAAAGTCCTTAAAGGGTGTTGCTTCTATTCTATATTATAAACCTATGCTTGTAAAAGGGAAGCAAATCAGGGAACCAGACATACTTTGGATACATCCTTACATAGGTATCCTTGTAGTGGAAGTAAAAGCTTGGGGTTATAGGTTTTTCAAAGAGTGTAAGATAGATAGGAATGATAGATTTATTTGGAAAGGTAAGGCCTTCCCTAATCCTAACAAAGAGGCAAGGGAGTTTGTGAATCTAATTATGGACTTAATTAAAAAGAAGATTCCAGTAAGATATATTCTTTATTTTCCAAATCTTTCCTCCTTTGAAT
>WFPT01000029.1 GCA_015487365.1 Aquificaceae bacterium | reverse complement strand
GGTCTTAAAACACTTTAAGGGTAAAAAGCTTATAGTCTTTAAGTATAGGCCCAAGAAAAATTACAAAAGGTGGAAGGGCCATAGGCAAATTTACACCCAGATAAAGATTGAGAAGATAGAATTTTAATGGACTGGAAGAAGAGGGACTCATTCCTCCTACTCCTTTCCCTCGTTCTTTGCCTTTGGCTTATAACTTTTAGGCCCGTCCCCTTAGGTTTGGACCTAAAAGGTGGGGTTGAATTTTTGTTAGAGCCCGATTACTCTTCAACCCTCTCTTCCCTCTTGGAGGAGGATAGTTTAAAGATAGAAAAGCTTTTAAGGGAGGAGGCTATCCCCTTCCTTAAAGTTTTAAGAGTTGATAACAAAATAGTTATAAAAACCATAAAAAATGGTAAAAAAATATACGAATTTATCCAAAAGAAGTTTAAAAATTATAGGATTTCCTATACGGAAAATGAGGTGGTTTTAAGCTTGAAGGACCTAAAAAGTTTTAAGAGGAGGCTCTTAGAGCAAACCGTTGAAATATTGAGGAATAGGATAGATGCCCTTGGAGTAGTTCAACCCGTAATTACTTACACCTCCGGTGGGAGGGTTTTGGTGGAGCTTCCCGGATACTTGGACATAAGGAGGGCTAAGAAGTTTTTGGGTAAGACCGCCTCCCTGTCTTTACACCTGGTTTTGGACAGCTCCTACGACAGGGAAGCCTTGAAGAAAAAACTAAACAAGGAAACCCTAATCCTACCTTCAAGGGACGGTAGGGAGTTTTTCCTGGTTAGCAGGTTCCCCATCATAAGGGGCTCGGACTTAAAGGATGCATACCAGAGCTTTGACGAGTTTGGCTCACCCGCGGTCTCCTTTGAACTAAAAGGTTACGCCTCCAAGAAGTTTGAAGAATTTACCCAAAGGAACGTGGGTAAGAGGCTCGCTATCGTTTTGGACAACAGGGTAATCTCCGCACCCGTTATAAGGGAGAGGATTTCGGGGGGGAGGGGACAGATAAGTGGCTCCTTTACCTTAGAATCAGCAAAGGATTTGGCCCTCCTCTTAAAGAGTGGCTCTTTACCCACAAACTTAAAGTTTTTAGAGGAAAGGGTTTTAGGTCCCTCCTTGGGTAAGAGGGCCATAAGGAAGGGCATAATCTCCGGCCTTATAGGTTTTGTTCTACTTTGTCTGGTTTTACTTTTAAGGTATAAGCTCGTTGGGGTTGGGGCAATATTTAGCATCCTCCTAAACGCCCTTTACCTTTGGGGAGGCCTTTCCCTGCTTTCTGCAACCTTAACTTTACCGGGAATAGCGGGCATTATCTTGAACATGGGGATGGCGGTGGACTCTAACGTCCTAATTTATGAGAGGATAAAGGAGGAGCTCAAACTGGGTAATACCTTAAAGAAGGCAATAGACTTAGGTTATAGGAGGAGTTGGTCCGCGGTCTTTGACACCCATATGACCCTTCTGGTGGCCAGCGTAATACTTTATCAGTTTGGGACCGGTCCCGTTAAGGGCTTTGCCACCACCCTTATGATTGGGACGGTAGGTAGCTTCCTCTCAAACGTTTATTTTTCCAAACTCTTCTTGGAGCTCTTTGGTAAGAAGGGCTTTTAAATTAAATAGTAGATGGAAAGGGTAAGGAACTTTTCCATAATAGCACACATAGACCACGGGAAATCCACCTTAGCGGACAGACTCTTGGAATTTACCGGCTCAGTAAGTGAGAGGGAAAGGAGGGAGCAGATTTTAGACACCTTGGAGGTGGAAAGGGAGAGGGGTATTACCGTTAAGATGCAGGCGGTTAGGATGTTCTACAAAGGTTATAAGTTGCACCTCATAGACACACCCGGGCACGTAGATTTTTCCTACGAGGTTTCAAGGGCACTGGCAAGTTGTGAGGGGGCAATCCTTTTAATAGACGCCACCCAAGGTATTCAGGCCCAAACCCTTGCAAACTTCTACAAGGCTTTGGAGTTGGATTTGACGATAATTCCCGTTATAAACAAAATAGACCTTCCCTCCGCGGATGTAGAAAGGGTAAAGAATCAGGTGGAGGAGGTTTTGGGAATACCAAAGGAAGAATGCATAAGCGTTTCCGCAAAGGAGGGTATAGGTATAGGGGAGCTCTTGGAAGCCATAATTAACAGGATTCCACCTCCAAAGGGAGACCCAAACAAGCCCTTAAAGGCCCTAATCTTTGACTCCTTCTACGACCCTTACAGGGGAGCGGTTGCTTTTGTTAGGGTATTTGATGGAAGGGTGAGGGTGGGGGATGAGATAAGGATTTTTTCCACGGGTAAGGTCTTTGAAGTGGTAGAGCTTGGGGTTCAGACCCCTAAAAAGGAAAGGGTTGAGGAGCTAACAGCCGGGGACGTGGGATACCTTTGTGCAAACATAAAGGACATAAGGGACATAAGGGTAGGGGACACAATAACCTTGGAAAAAAATCCCGTAAAGGTGGCAATAGAAGGTTTCAAACCACCAAAGCCTATGGTCTATGCGGGCTTTTACCCGAACGAGGAAACCACCTACGAGGAGCTAAGGGATGCCCTTGAAAGGTATTCCTTAAACGACGCTTCAATAGTTTATGAGGTGGAAAGCTCACCCGCCTTAGGGGTAGGTTTCAGGGTGGGCTTTTTGGGGACCTTGCACATGGAAATAGTAAGGGAAAGGCTTGAAAGGGAGTTCGGTGTTTCCGTCTTCTTAGTCTCCCCTAACGTGGTTTATAGGGTAAAGTTAAAGGACGGGAATGAGTTGGAAGTTAGGAATCCCTCCCAGTTTCCCGACAACTTAGGTCTGGTGGAGGAGGTCTTAGAACCCTTCGTCCTCACCACCATCATAACCCCCAGGGAATACTTAGGTGGCATTTTAAACCTCTGTGAAGAAAAGAGGGGGGAGCAGAAGAACTTCTCCTACCTTGACGAAAAAACGGTCCTCTTAGAGTATGAGATGCCCCTGATTGAAGTTATAAGGGACTTCCACGATAAGGTAAAGTCTTTAAGTAAGGGTTATGCCACCTACGATTACGAGTTTGTGGGCTACAAGCCCTCCGAGCTCGTAAAACTTAAAGTATTTTTAAACCATCAAGAGGTGGAAGCCCTCTCCTTCTTAGTCCATAGGGACAAGGCTTACCGCTTTGCAAGGAAACTTGTGGAAAACTTAAAGGAGGTTATACCGAGGCAACTCTTTGAAGTTAAAGTTCAGGTGGGAATAGGTAAAAAGATTATAGCCTCAGAGAGAATCCCTCCCCTTAGGGCAAACGTTACCGCAAAGTGCTACGGAGGGGACGTTACGAGGAAGAAAAAACTTTTGGAAAGGCAAAAGGAGGGGAAGAAGAGACTGAAAAAGTTTGGCAAAGTGAGACTACCTCAGGAGGCCTTCTTAGTAGCCTTAAAGATTTAAAGCCTATCCCTTAAAAGG
>WFPT01000028.1 GCA_015487365.1 Aquificaceae bacterium | reverse complement strand
CTCCTCAACGGAAAGGTATAACAAGATGATAAACATATGGTCAAGGGTCACCAACAGGGTTTCCGAGGCCATGTTTGAAGAAATAGAAAAGACAAAAAGGCTTGAAGGTAAGAAGGAGTTTCCCGGAGTCTTTAATCCCATATACATGATGGCAAGGTCTGGGGCAAGGGGAAATAGGGACCAGATAAGGCAACTGGCTGGAATGAGGGGACTTATGGCAAAGCATTCGGGTGAATTTATAGAAACTCCCATAGTTTCCAATTTCAGGGAAGGACTGAGCGTTTTGGAATACTTTATATCCACCTACGGAGCGAGGAAGGGACTTGCGGACACAGCCCTAAGGACCTCCTTTGCTGGGTATCTAACGAGAAGGCTTGTAGATGTGGCCCAAGAGATAGTAATTACCCAAGAAGACTGTGGAACTGAAAGGGGAATTGAGATGAGCTCTATCGTAGAATCGGGAGAGGAAATATTGTCCTTAAAGGATAGAATCTTTGGAAGGGTTTTAGCCCAGGACGTAAAAGACCCTTATACGGGAGAAACGATAGCAAAGAAGAACCAACTCGTAGACGACGAGCTCGCTGAGAAAATAGTAAAGGCGGGAGTAGAAAAGGTTAAGGTAAGGTCTCCCATAACCTGTGAGGCCAGCTTTGGAGTCTGTGCCATGTGCTACGGTATGGACCTATCCCAGAGGAGACTCGTTTCCGTAGGTGAAGCGGTAGGAATAATAGCGGCCCAGTCCATAGGTGAGCCCGGAACACAGCTAACCATGAGGACCTTCCACATAGGGGGTGCGGCTACCGCTGAAAGCCAGGAAAGCTTTGTAAGGAGTGAGAACGAGGGTAGGGTAAAGTTCTTCAACCTGAAATTGGTAAAGAATAGGGAAGGAAAGAGCATAAACCTTTCAAAGAGTGGAGGTATAGCAATCCTTGACCAAAAGGGTAGGATAATAGAAAGGCATCCTGTTCCCCATTCCGCGGTAATCTTGGTAGAGGAAGGACAAAAAGTAGAAAAGGGACAAAAGCTGGCGGAGTGGGACCCCTTCAACGACTTTATAATCGCCGAAGAGGGAGGGACCTTAGAGTTAAGGGACGTAGCCTTAGACGTTACCGTAAGGGAGGAAAGGGACATACTCACTGGTAGGAGTGCCATAACCGTTTCCTTTTTAAGGCCAAAGGATGCCCTGCTTCATTCACCCAAACTCGTAATAAGAACAGAGGATGGAAGGGAAATCACCTACGACCTACCCGTAAATGCCATCCTAAACGTTCCCACCGAAAAGTTAAGGGAGGTTTATGAAGCCTGTCCCACCTGCTCAGAGGACGAAGGGACTGTTGTAAAGCACCGCTACATAGTTTTGGAAGACTATAAAGTGAGTGCGGGAGACTTTTTGGCAAAGGTTCCAAAGGAAAAGGCAAAGGTAAGGGACATAGTGGGTGGTCTCCCAAGGGTTGAGGAGCTCTTTGAGGCCAGAACTCCCAAAAACCCAGCCATAATAAGCGAAATTGACGGGATAGTTAAAGTCTATGAGGATGCAGACGAAATAATTCTCTTTAACCTGAAAACTAAGGAAACTAAAAAGTATTCCGTATCCAAGGACGATACCATCTTGGTAAGGCACGGCCAAAGGGTAAGGAAGGGTCAGGACTTAACCGAAAAGGGAATAAAGGCCCAGTTTGACGGACAAGTTAGAATAACGGGAAGGGGTTATAAGGTTCTAATAACCAACCTTGAAACGGGAATAGAGAGGTCCTACTTCGTTCCAAAAGGTATGCAACTTAGAGTTAGCGATGGAGATAGAATAAGTGCGGGAGAGCCCATAACGGAAGGCCTTCCCAACCCCCACGAAATCCTTAGGATAAAGGGAGTAGAAGAGCTACAAAAGTTCCTCTTAAAGGAAGTCCAGCTGGTTTATAGGAGCCAGGGTGTAAATATAAACGACAAGCACTTTGAAATAATAATAAGGCAGATGCTGAGGAAGAGGAGAATCTTAGATCCAGGAGACAGCAGGTTTGTAGCTAATGAAATAGTGGATAGGGAGGAGTTAGAAGAGGAAATTAAGAGGATTAAGGAGGAGGGAGGTAAGATACCAAAGTCTGAGGTGGTCTTGGTAGGAATTACCGAAGCATCAAGGACTTCAAGGAGTTGGATATCCGCAGCATCCTTCCAGGAAACACCGAGGGTCTTAACGGATGCTTCCTGCGAAGGAAAGGAGGATGAAATAAGGGGAATAAAGGAAAACGTAATAATAGGGAACCTAATACCTGCTGGAACGGGTATAGACCTTTACAAAAAGGTAGAAGTTGTAGAAAAGAAGGTAAGAAAATGAGCTACTTGGTTTTGGTTAGCATAACTCCCATAGGCAAGGGAGAGAGCCTTAGTAAGTATGTAGCCAAGTTTGTTAAAAAGGTTGAAGAGTCAGGCCTAAGCTACCAACTGACCCCCATGGGAACGGTAATAGAGGGAAATAGTTGGGAGGAAGTCTTTTCTACCATAAAAAAAGGCTTTGAGGAGGTTGAAAGGGAGTGCAACAGGATTTCCCTCCTAATAAAACTGGATTATAGAAAGGGAAGGGAGGGAGCTATAAAGAGAAAAGTAGAATCGGTAAGGGAAAAGTTGAGGGATGGCCTTTAAGTTTCCCTTTGAAAATTACCAAAGGCTCCTTTCAGAGGAAAGGAAAAGTTGGCAAAGTCCTGAAAAGTTTTTAGAAGTAGTTAAACCTAAAAGGGAAGAGGTTTGGGCGGACGTAGGTTGTGGCCCCGGCTACTTTACCTTGGAGTTGGCAAAGAGGGTAAAGTTTATATACGCAATAGATTACAGCCAAGATATGCTAAGGGTTTGCTCAGAAAGGCTTAAAAAAAACTCCCTAAAAAACTTTAAAACCCTAAGAAGTGATGAAGATAGGATACCCTTAGAAGACAAGGCTGTGGACAGGAGCCTCCTTGCAAACGTTTTGCACGAACTGCTAAAACCCGAGGAATTTCTAAAAGAAGTTAAAAGGATTACCAAAAAGGAGGTAATAATCATAGACTGGCATCCCGTTCCTTCTCCCGCAGGACCACCCCTTGAAGAAAGAATCCCACAAGATAGGGCCAAAGAGCTAGCCCAAAGGGCTGGCCTTAAACTAAAAGAGAGCTTAAAGGTCTATCCCTACCACTACTTTTTAGTCTTTGAATGTGATGAGTAAAAGGGAGGAAATATTAAAGGCCTTAGAATCCTTGGAAGAAGAGGCCATAAGGTTTGAAAGTTATGAAAGGTATAGAAAGGGATTGAACACCCTACGGAGGGTCCTACTAAGGCTCATCAAAACTCCAAGGATTTATCTCCCTTACCTTAAAGTAAAGTTTTGGCCCTTTAAAAGAAGAGTGAAGATTTTAAACCGAAGAGTTATAACCCTACCCCATTACAGGGATGCGGATATAGTTGCATTAGCATTAGGTTTTTTAATTTCCGAATATGAGATAAGGACTACTAAATTTTTGGTTAAAAACCTAAAAGAAGATGATATATTTTACGACTGCGGAGCAAATTATGGCTTTTATACTTACTTAGCTTTGGAATTTTGTAAGGAGGTCCATTCCTTTGAGCCAATTCCTTGGGTATGTGAAAACTTGAAGTATAACTTAAAAGGTGAAGGAAAAGTAAAGATAAACTGCTTAGCTTTAGATAGAGAAAGGGGGGAGAAATATCTATACGTTGGTAAATTTCTTAGTGGGATATCCACTTTTTTCCCGAAAACGATAAATTTAAGCTTTGGGAAAAGAATAAAAGTAAAAACCATTTCTTTGGATGAATATATAAAGGAAAATTCTCCCCCAACTTTTATAAAGTTAGATGTTGAAGGTGCTGAACCCTTAGTTTTGAATGGTGCGATG
>WFPT01000027.1 GCA_015487365.1 Aquificaceae bacterium | reverse complement strand
GTTTTTACATACCATGCAAAGGATGGGCTCCTTAACGAGCTCCTCCGGGTATATGAGCCTTAGCCTTATGAACATCGTTTATATTTTACTATATATGGGCTTTTTGGAGGAGCTTTTCAGGTTAAAGTTTGAGCAACCCTTGGAAAGGGAAAGGAGGAGGAAGGAGGAAGCCTTAACCCTTTTTTTACTTTTAGAGTTTTTTACCTTAGAAAACCCCCTAAAGTATTACGCCTTGGAGTTATACCCCCTAATCCTGGAAGAGTTTCACAGGTTACACAGGAGCTTGGGATACAAGCATTCACCCCTTGATTGGATAAGATGCTGTTAGAGGATAGGGAAAAGGTTTTGGTCCTCTTTTCGGGTGGGATAGATAGCACCACCCTTTTATACCTTGCCAAGAAATACTTTAAGGAGGTATATGCCCTCTCCTTTGATTACGGACAAAGGCACAGGGTGGAGTTAAAGTATGCAAAGGAAATAGCAAAGGAGTTAAAGGTGAAGGAGCACATAGTGGTGGAAATTCCCCACTATAAGTTGATAAAGGGCAGTGCCCTCCTTGACGAGAGCCTTGAAATACCCAAGGAAGAATATAAGGATGAGCCACCCGTAACCACCGTCCCCGCCAGGAACTTGGTGTTTTTAAGTATAGCCAGCTCCTTTGCGGACGCATACTCTATAAAAACTATCGGAATAGGGGTCCATGCCTTAGACGTTCCCTACCCCGATTGCAGGCCAGAGTTTATAAGTGCAATAGAAAGTGCCATAAACTGCTCCTCCCTCCTTACCGCAAGGGAAAAGGTAAGGGTAAGGGTTTGGGCTCCCTTCTTAGGTATGACCAAGAAGGATATAGTTAAGATAGGGAGGGAGCTTGGAATAGATTACTCTAAGACTTACTCCTGCTACATGGGAACGGAGCCCCCCTGTGGGGAGTGTCCCACCTGCAAGCAGAGGGAGGAGGCCTTAAAGGCTTAAAATTATACTCTATGGGCTACAAGGTTGCGGTAGTAGGTGCAACGGGGGAGGTAGGTAGGACCTTCTTAAAAGTTTTAGAGGAGAGGAATTTCCCCGTAGATGAGCTATACCTGTTTGCTTCCAGCAGGTCAGAGGGTAAGGTTTTAAACTTTAACGGGAAAGAGTATGAGGTTAAGGACCTTTCAAAGCAAAGGAGCTTTAAGGGTATAGACCTTGCCTTCTTTTCCGCGGGCTCTGGGATTTCAAAGGAGTTTGCCCCAAGGTTTGCAAAGGACGGTTGCGTGGTAATAGATAACTCCTCCGCTTTTAGGCTGGAAGAGGACATTCCTTTGGTAGTTCCGGAGGTAAATCCGGAAGACTTAAAGGAATTTAACAAAAAAAATATAATAGCAAACCCCAACTGCTCAACCATCCAGATGGTGGTAGCCCTAAAACCCCTTTACGATGAAGTAGGTATTACGGATATTATAGTTTCCACCTACCAGGCGGTATCAGGTGCGGGGGCAAGGGCCATAGAAGAGTTAAGGGAGCAGGTTAAGGCCTGGTGTGAGGGTAAGGAAGGTTTAAAGCCATTAAAGTTTCCCCACCCCATAGCCTTTAACCTCATACCCCACATAGATGTATTCTTTGAAGACGGCTATACCAAAGAAGAGAACAAGATGCTCTATGAGACGAGAAAAATTTTACACGACCAAAAGATAAGGGTAAGTGCTACCTGCGTAAGGGTCCCAGTCTTTTACGGCCACTGTGAAAGTATAAACGTAAGGACCAAGAGGGAAGTTTCCGTTGAGGAGGCAAGAAAAATATTAAGGAGGGGTAAGAACGTGATTTTAATGGATGAAGTAAATAAAAACCTTTACCCCACCCCTAAGCTCGTTGAGGGTAAGGATGAGGTCTTTGTGGGTAGGGTTAGGAGGTGTAGGGTCTTTGAGCCGGGGCTTTCCCTCTGGGTGGTTGCGGACAACATAAGGAAGGGTGCTGCTACCAACGGCGTTCAGATAGCCTTAGAGCTTATTAAAGAAGGACTGATATGAGCAAGGCGGAAGCCTTGGCAAAAATCTTTGACGAGATGGCAAACATCTTGGAATTTTTGGGGGATAACCCTTACAGGATAAACACTTACAGGAGGGTGGCAAATTTGCTCTCCCAGCTCTCCGAGGACTTGGAGGAGGCCTACAAGTCGGGAAGGTTGGCCAGCTATCCGGGGGTAGGCTCCTCAACCCTCCTCAAAGTGGAAGAGTTTTTAAAAACGGGAACCTTGAAAAAGTACGAGGAGCTCAGGAAAAGGGTCCCCGAGGACCTCTTAGAGCTTATGGAAGTCCCGGGAATAGGTCCAAAGACCCTTAAAGTGGCCTACGAAAAGCTTAAAGTGAGGAGTAAGGAGGACTTCCTCAGGGTCCTTGAAAACGGCTCCTTGGCAAGGCTAAAAGGTTTTGGTCCAAAAAAAGTTGAAAACATAAAGAGGGGTTTAGAAATTTACCGGAGGAGTAGGGAGAGGATGTTCCTCCTTGACGCTTACAGGGTAGGGGAGGAACTGCTTTCCTACATGAAGGGTGTAGAAAGTCTTTATGAAAGGATTAGCCTTGCGGGGAGTCTAAGGAGGAGGAAGGAAACCGTAGGGGACCTGGACCTCCTAATAGGGGCAAGGAGGGAAAATTGGAAGAAGATACACGAGCACTTTGTAAGGTTTTCCAACTACCAAGTCCTTTTAAAGGGGGAGACCAAATCCAGCATAGTTTTAGAAAACGGGAGGCAGGTGGATTTAAGGACCGTTGAGCCCTACCAGTGGGGCTCCGCCTTACAATACTTTACGGGCTCAAAGCAACACAACATAAGGATAAGGGACATAGCAAAGGATAAGGGCTACAA
>WFPT01000026.1 GCA_015487365.1 Aquificaceae bacterium | reverse complement strand
CCCTTTACCTAAACGATAGGACCAGAGTTATAGTAATGGGCATAACGGGTAGGGAAGCCTCACAGGTGGTTTCAGAAACCAACGCCCTCTATCCGGGAATAATAAAGGTGGGAGTCACTCCCGGGAAAGGTGGAATGGAGGTAGCGGGAGTTCCAGTCTTTAACACCGTAAGGGAAGCCTTAGAATCACCAGAAGGTAAAGAAGTTAATACCGGTTTGGTTTATGTTCCTCCCTCTTCTGTAAAGGATGCGGTAATTGAGCTTATAGATGCGGGAATAAAACTCATATACATAATCACCGAGCACGTTCCCATAAGGGATACTGTTTATTTCTACCACTATGCAAGGGAAAGGGGAGTGGTTATAGTAGGACCAACCTCCTTGGGTTGTATAGTCCCAAGGATTCCCGCAAGGATTGGAGCTATTGGGGGTAAAAATCCTTCCATAGCTTATGCGGACGGAGGTTTGGTTATACTTTCAAAGTCTGGGGGTTTAACCACGACCACCGCGGAGATGTTCAAGAGGAGGGGATGGGGAGTTTATATGGCCTTAGCCTTGGGAGGAGATGTAATTTCTTGCACCACCTTTGCGGACGTTTTGGAAAACATAGCGGACGATGAAAACGTTAAAGCGGTAATCATTCAGGGAGAGGTAGGAGGGACCTACGAGGAAAAGGCAGCTGAAACCATCCTAAAACTTTACAAAGAGGGAAGGTGGAACAAACCCGTTGCAGCCTTTGTTGCGGGTAGGTTTCAGGAAAACTTGGAAGGGGTAGCCTTTGGACATGCGGGAGCAATAGTTGAAAGGGGTAAGGGAAAGGCTACCGACAAAATAAGGGCCTTTAACGAGGTTGGGAAGGAAACGGGCCTTGTAAAAGTAGCGGAATTTTATCACAATTTAGTAGATTGCATACAAGAGTTTGGAGTAGAGAGGGACTTTGAAGACTCAACACCCGAAGGGAAGGTAAAACCCCTCTACTCAACCATAGACGAAGAGTAAGTAGGTTTAAACCTCTGCTATAATAAAACCTATTATGGGTGAAGTTTTAAGGACCGCCATATGCCCCCACGACTCTTCAAAGAGGTGGGCCAACTGGATAGACTTTTTAAATTACTTAAAGGATAAAACTCAGATAAACTTTTCCGTAGTCCCCTGCACGGACTTCCCCTGTTATTACGAAAAGTTTAAGGAGATAGACTTTTCCTACTCAAACCCCCTGGATGCCCTAAAACTTGAAAGGGAAAGGGGTTTTGTTACGGTTGCGGGAAATGACAACTACGACGAGATGGTCCTATTTACGAGGAAGGGTGAAAGTGTGGATTTAACCCAGCTAAAAGGAAAGAGCATAGGCTTTGTGGATAACCAATTTGCAAGTTTTTTAGGTTTATACTACCTAAAAAGGGTAGGAGTAACGGATTTAAAGGTCATACATTATGACTCTTGGCAGGCGGTCATATCGGGAGTCCTGAAAAAAGAGGCGCACTTTGGGATACTTTACAGGGACTTTTACGAACAGCTTAACGAGCTTTCCAAATCCATGATAAACGCCTTCTTTTTCAGTGAAACCAAGCTCTTTTCCCATTACTTTATGATAAGTCCCGAAAAGGCCAGTTTGAGGGAAAGAATCTTAGGGGCTTTAACCAACTTAGACGAAAGGGGGAGGGAGCTTGCAAAGAAGCTCAGGATAAATACCTTTTACGAGGTAAAGGATTTAAGCAAGGTCAAGGAGCTCCTTTCTAAGGTAGAGGGTGCGTAAGTTTTTTTTAAACTTATTAGTCTTAGCTTTAAGGCTCCTTGACAAAACTTTGAGGTGGGAGGGGCATTACGACTTTTCAAAGGACAGGGGTAAGATATACGTTTTTTTGCACGGGCACTTTTTGGGTTTGGAGCTCTTTGGTAAGGACAGGGGGATTTACGCCCTTTCAAGCCTTTCAAGGGACGGGGAAATATCCGCCTACGTTTTAAAAAGGCTCGGTTACAGGGTAATAAGGGGCTCCTCCGAAATGGGTAGGAGGAACAAGGGAGCGAGGAGGGCAACCTTAAAGCTCTTAAAGGTGTTAAAGGAGGGGGGGAACGTGGGTATAACCATGGACGGACCTAAGGGCCCCTACATGTCCGTTGCAAAGGGCATAATATACCTTGCCCAAAAGACGGGAGCCCCTATTGTCCCCTTTGCCCTCTCCTTTAAACCCTCCATAACTCTAAGGACCTGGGACAGATTTCAGATACCCCTACCTTTTAGTAAGGCTAAGGTTTTGGTGGGAAGGGAGATTTTCGTAAGGGAGGGAGACAGCTTTGAGGAAAAGGAAAGGGAGATTAAGTTGGAGATGGAAAGGCTTTTGAGGGAGTTAAATGCTTTTAATTAGACCCCTATTAGCCATCCTAATATTGGCCCTCTCCCTCTACTTGGAAGAAAAGAGGCCCAACTTCTTGGAGCAGGTTAATTTAAAGTTTGAAGACAGTAAGTTTTACGTAAGGGACTTTTTAAAGCTCTCCCCAAAGCCCTTTAAGGACCTGGTGGTGGTTGCCATAGACGAAAAGAGTATAAACGAGCTGGGTAGGTGGCCTTGGAGTAGGAAGACTTTGGGGGAAATTATAGAAAGGATGTGTGGGGCTAAGGTAATAGCCTTGGATATTGTCTTTTCGGAGCCAACGGATGAGGACCAATACCTTGCAAAGGCTATAAGAAAGTGCTCTAACGTGGTTTTAGGCTTCTTTTTAAGGAATAAGGCCACCCAAGACATACCCCCTAGCTACTTTGACATTTTAACCGACAGTGAATTTTTAAACTACGAGGTGGTTTCCAAGGAGGTGGGAATATTGGAGTTACCCTACGCGGAAGTTAGCGTTGAGCCTATCCTTTCCTCTGCATACTTTAACGCACCCTTTAACACCCAGCCGGACTTAGACGGAATTTTTAGAAACTACACGATAGCCTACGCCTACAAGGGCTCCCTTTTCCTGACCTTGGCCTTCCAAACTTTAAGGCTTTATAAAAAAAAGGATTTTTTCGCAATCTTAGACAGGGGTGGCTTTAAGAAGCTAATCTTTGAAGATAAGGAGATACCCGTTTATAGGGGAAACTTTATAAAGCTTAACTTCTATCCGCGGGTAAGAAAGGTTTCATCGGTGGATGTTTTAAGGGGGAAGGTTGATTTGAAGGGGAAGATAGTCTTAGTTGGGGTAACGGAAATAGGTATTTACGATGTAAGGCCAACCCCTGTAAATCCCATCACCCCCGGAGTTTTTTTACACTATACCGCTCTCTCAAACCTAATAAAGGGTGACTTTCTTTATGAACACCAAAATTTAAACAGGCTTTTTACCCTACTCTTACCCCTTTTAGCCTTCCTCCTTTCCCTCCTTAGGAGCTTCCATTTGAGACTTTCCCTCCACACCTTAGTCCTAACCTCCTTTGTATCCCTGTGTTACTTTCTGTTTTTTAAAAACCAAATCCTAAACCTCTTTTATCCCCTCCTGGGCTTTTCCCTTTCCTTTTTAACCTTTGAAGGCTTAAACCTCCTCATAACCGAAAGGAGGGTTAACGAGTTAAGGAGAGCTTTTAGTAGCTACGTATCCCCAAAGCTCCTTGAAATAATCGTTAAAAACCCAGAAAAACTGAAACTGGGTGGGGAAAAGAGGGAAGTTAGCGTTCTCTTTTCGGACGTAAGGAACTTTACCACCATATCGGAAAACTTAGAGCCCGAGAGGTTGGTTTCCCTACTAAACCGCCTCTTAGACCCCCTGACTCAGGTAATCCTTTCAGAGGGTGGTATGCTTGACAAGTACATAGGGGATGCCATAATGGCCCTCTTTAACGCTCCCGTGGATTTGGAGGAGCACCCAACCCGTGCGGTGAGGAGTGCTTTAAGGATGGTTGAGGAGCTTGAAAGGTTAAACAGGGGTTTTAAGAGGGAGTTTGGCCTTACCCTGAACATTGGAATAGGGATAAATACGGGGCTTGCGGTAGTAGGAAATATGGGTTCAAGGCTCAGGTTTGACTATACCGCCATAGGGGATACGGTTAATTTAGCTTCAAGGCTTGAAGGCCTAAACAGAATTTACGGGACGCGCATAATAATAAGCCAATACACCAGGGAAAAGCTTAAAGGGGGCTTCTTAGTGAGGCTCCTGGACTTGGTGGCGGTAAAGGGGAAGAGGAGGCCGGTTTTCATTTACGAGGTTATGAGTAAAAAGGATGCAAGGGGCAGGGAGATTAAAAACCTATTTGAGGAGGCCTTCCACCTGTATTTAAGGGGTGAGTTTGAAAGGGGCTACAAAATCTTTAAGAGGCTTTACGAGGAATTTAGGGACCCACCCTCTGGGGTATTTTTAAAAAGGTGTGAGGAGCTTATGAAGGTTAGGCCCAAAAACTGGAAGGGGATTTACGTTTTAACCACTAAGTGAGCTCCAACCTCCTGTTGAAGAACCTTTCAAGGGCCCTGTTGTGGGTTGCACAGACTATGGTGTAACCCCCTCTACTTAGCTCCAAAAAAATCTTAAATATTTTCTCCCCCTCCTTCCAGTCAAGGTTTCCCGTGGGCTCGTCCGCAAGGATTAACTTTGCACCCGAAATCAGGGCCCTACCTATGGCTACCCTTTGTTTTTCTCCCCCCGATAGCTGGTAGGGTTTGTGGTAAAGCCTGTGCTCCAACCTCAAAGTCTTTAAAATTTTTAAGGCCTTTTCTTTTGCATCCTTTACCTTTAAGAGCTTTGCAACAACCAAGAGGTTTTCAAGGACGTTAAAGTCCTCCAAGAGGTGGAAGAACTGGAATACGTATGCCACCTTTCCCCTTCTAAAACGGGTAACCTCCTCCTCCCTAAGGTCATCTATCCTCCTTCCAAAGAGGAATACCTTACCTCTATTTACCCTTTCAAGGCCCCCTATTACGTTCAAAAGGGTAGTCTTCCCTGAGCCGGAGGGTCCCAAAACTCCAAAAAAATCTCCCCTTTCCACTTTAAGGTTTAAGTTCTTTAATACTTCCGTTTCCCCATAGCTTTTAAATACTCCCTCCAACCTCACCACTTCCATCAGACTAAAAACTTTCCAACCCTCTCGCCCCTTTCCCTGGGTATGGGTGCCCTCCCAAAGAGTATGTTTTCAACGAGCTTTATCTTAAAGGGCTCTAAGGACACTTGTAGGCCGTTTTTTAGGGTTTTTACCTCCAAATCTCCCTCCTTTAAGGAAACGTTTCCACCGCAGGCCATAAAACCTACGCTTAGAGATAGGGTTAAAAAGTTTAGTTCATCCACTTTAAGGGTGGGCTCCCTTACCTCCTCTATCTTTAAGTAGGTGCACAGAGCCATACCCACCCTCGTTAAATTTTCCACGGTCAAGGGGTATTTGCCGAGCTCACCCAAAAGCTTGTTCCCCTCAAACATTTTTAAGGAGACTTATCATCTCCAAAAGGGATAGGGCTCCCTCCCAACCCTTGTTTCCCATCTTGGTTCCAGCCCTCTCTATGGCCTGCTCCAAGGTTTCAGCGGTTATTATTCCAAAGGTTATGGGTTTTTCCAGCTCCAAGGAGAGTTGGGAGAGGGCCTTGGCCACTTCATTTGCTATGTATTCAAAGTGGGGGGTTTGACCCCTTATTAAAACCCCTAAGGCCACGACCCCGTCTATATCCTCCCTCTTTAAAAGTTTTTTTACCCCTAAGGGTATTTCCCAGGAGCCCGGGACCTTTAAGAGGATTATGTCCTCTTCCTTAACCCCGTGCCTTAAAAAGCAGTCCAAAGCACCCTCTATGAGTTTATCCACCAAAAGGTGGTTAAAGCGGGATGCCACTATCCCCACCTTAAAGCCTTCCCCTAAGAGTTTCCCCTCTAAAACCTTCATGTCCCAAGCTCCCAAGAGGAGAGATACTTTACCTGCTCTTGGGTTAATTCGTCAATCTCAACCCCCATGGAGGATAGTTTTAGCCTAGCTACCTCCTTGTCTATTTCCAGGGGAACCCTATAAACCTTCCTTTCCAGCTGGGAGTGGTTTTTAACTATAAACTCACAGCTTAGGGCCTGGTTGGAAAAGGACATGTCCATAACCGCACTGGGGTGGCCCTCCGCGGAAGCTAAATTTATGAGTCTTCCCTCCGCTAAGAGGTAAATCCTCCTTCCATCCCTTAACTTATATTCGGTGACAAACCTCCTTACTTCCCTTTTGGAAACGCTTAGCCTTTCAAGGGCCTTTATATCTATTTCTACGTTAAAGTGTCCCGCGTTTGCCACAATCGCCCCATCCTTCATATTCTTAAAGTGCTCCTCCCTTATTACGGAGGTGTTTCCCGTAACCGTAACGAAGAAGTCCCCCACCCTTGAAGCCTCCTCCATCTTCATAACCAGAAAACCGTCCATCTTTGCTTCAAGGGCTTTTATGGGGTCCACCTCACAGACTATTACGGTAGCCCCCATACCCCTTGCCCTCTGGGCCACACCCCTACCGCACCACCCGTAACCCGCCACTACAAAGTAGGAGCCCGCCAAGAGTCTGTTGGTAGCCCTTAAAATCCCATCTATTGTGGATTGCCCCGTCCCGTAGCGGTTGTCAAAGAGGTGCTTTGTATAGGCATCATTTACCGCAACTATGGGAAACTTTAATACCCCTTGCTTTTCCATAGCCCTAAGCCTTATAACGCCGGTAGTGGTTTCCTCCATCCCACCCAAAATCCTCTCACAACTTTTTTCAAACTCCCTGTGGAGTAAGGATATAAAATCCGCCCCATCGTCTATTACTATGTCAGGTTTCCTTTTGGCCAATTCCCTTAAATGTTGGTAATAAGTTTCCCTATCCTCCCCCTTTATGGCAAAGACGGGTACGTCGTAGTATTTAACAAGGGCGGAGGCTACATCGTCCTGAGTAGAGAGTGGGTTGGAGGCACTCAAATAAACCTCCGCCCCCCCCTCCTTTAAGGTAATTAACAAATTTGCGGTTTCGGTGGTCACGTGCAAACAGGCGCAAATCCTATAACCCTTCAAAGGCCTTTCCTCCAAAAACCTTTCCCTTATTCTCCTCAAAACGGGCATATCCTCGTAGGCCCACTCAATCCTTCCCTTTCCCTCCTCCGCAAGCCCTAAGTCCCTTACGTGATATTCCATAAGCTCTTAATTATAGCAGGTTAAAATTTTTAGGGTGGGTGTGATTTTTACCTACAAGAGGAGGATACAGTTTTACGAGACAGACCCCCAGGGCTTCTTGCACCACTCCAACTACTTTAGAATCTTTGAGGAGACTAGGGGGGAGTTTTTAAGGAGCATAGGGATTCCCTACTCTAAGCTGAGGGAAAGGGGCTACGAGGTTGTCCTAATTAGGGCAAGCTGTGAGTTTAAAAGGCCGGTTTTATACGATGAGGTTGTGGAGGTGGTTATGGAAGTTTTAAGGGTTGGTAGGGTAAGGTTTGAGCTCTTTTATAAAGTTTTAAGGGACGGTGAGGTCAGGGCCTTGGGAAAAACGGAGCACTGCTTTTTAAGGGGAGGTAAGGTAAGCCCAATACCGGAGGAAGTCCTAAGGGCCTTAACCCTTCAAGGTCCCGATAGGCTTTAACCTTGCAACTACCTTCGCTATACCCAACTCTTCAACCACCCCCACCACCTCACTTACGTCCTTGTAGGCCTGAGGTATTTCCTCCGCTACCGTCCCCTTACCCCTTGCTACCACCGTTATCCCTTCTATTACCCTTTCAAGGCCCCTTTCCTTAACGAGCTCCTTTGCCTTCCTCCTTGAAAGGAGCCTTCCCGCACCGTGGCAGGCACTACCAAAGCTTTTGTTTAAACTCTCCCTTTGGCCTAAGAGGAGGTAGGAATACCTCCCCATGTCCCCGGGTATTATGACGGGCTGGTTTGGGAAGGAGCGGGTTGCACCCTTACGATGGACCAAAACCTTTCCAAACCTTTTGTGGTTTTCCAGCTTACCTATGTTGTGGGCGTGGTCGTAGATTAGCCTGTAACCCAACTCCTCCCAGCTTATCCCCAGGAACTCCTTTATGACCTGGGCGGTCCTAAAACCTAAAATTTGGCGGTTTGCAAAGGCGTAGTTGGCACAAGAGAGCATGGCCTTAAAGTAGCTCTGACCTTCCTTAGAGTTAAAGGGTAAGGAGGATAGCTGTGGGTCTGGGACCTCCACCTTATACTTAGGCATCACCTTTCTGGCGAGCCTTAAATAGTCGGTGCAAACCTGATGACCTAAACCCCTTGAGCCCGAATGGACCATAATTAAAACCTGCCCTAAAAACAGAGAAAGTTTGTTGGCCTCCTCCTCGTCAAAGATTTCTTCCACCGTTTGCAACTCTACAAAGTGATTACCGGAGCCAACGGTTCCAAGCTCCCTTGAACCCCTTTCGTAAGCAAGGTTTGAAACTTCCTCCGGGTCCGCCCCCTCCATCCTTCCACCATCCTCTATACTTTTTAGGTCCTCCTCAGGGCCAAAACCGTAAGAAATTGCCCACCTTGCCCCCTCCTTTAAAACCTCCCTCAACTGACTCCTGCTAAGCTTTATCTTACTGGTTGAGCCCACCCCTGAGGGTATCTCTTGGAGTATCCTCCTCATCAGGTCCTTTATTTTTGGAAGGATTTGCCTTGCTTCTAAGTTGGTAGCTATGAGCCTTACCCCGCAGTTTATGTCATAACCGATAGCCCCCGGGCTTATTACACCCTCCTTAGGGTCGGTGGCCATAACACCACCCACCGGAAAACCGTAGCCTACATGAACGTCGGGCATAACGTATATGGCCCCTACCACCCCCTTTAAGGTGGAGGCGTTTAGGGCCTGCCTTACAGCATCCTCCTCTAAGTGCTTTAAGAGCTCATCACTTAAATAAAATACCACCGGAACTTTTTGACCTACGACCCCTTCTTCTATTAGGTAGGTGTAATCCTTTACCTTCCTTAAAAGCTCCTTCATCTAAAATTAAAATATATAGGGACGGGCTGTAGCTCAACCGGACAGAGCGCGGGATTACGAATCCCGAGGTTGCGGGTTCAACTCCCGCCAGCCCGGCCAACTTATGAGAATAATAGTAAAGGTAGGCTCAAACCTTTTAAAAACCCAGGAGGGGGATTTGGACTTAGGCTTCCTTTCAAGCCTTGCCAGAGAGTTTAAACTTTTAAAGTTAAAGGGTATAAGTCCCCTCTTAGTTTCTTCGGGTGCGGTTTTACTGGGCTCAAGGGAGCTAAACAAAAAGCCCAAGAATATAGTAGAAAAGCAGGCCCTCTCTGGGATAGGGCAGGCACAACTTATGGGAATTTACAGGGAAGTTTTTGGAAATTATGGGTTAAAGGTGGCACAAATTCTTTTGACCAACGACGTTTTTAAGGAGAAGGTAAAGTTTAATAACGTAAAGGATTGCCTTGAAAAAATCTTAGAATGGGGAATAGTCCCCATAATAAACGAAAACGATACGGTTGCGGTGAGCGAGGTAATCTTTGGAGATAACGACTTTTTGGCGGTTTATGTGGGGTATAT
>WFPT01000025.1 GCA_015487365.1 Aquificaceae bacterium | reverse complement strand
CTCCAAAATACCACTCTTTGACCATCAGAAGAAATATCCTATCACAAAGTGTATCCTTGAAGGGTCCCTGTCCCCCTCAACCGGCTTAGTTTTAAAGGCCCACTCCAACCTTATGGGTGCAACGGGTGTTACTATATCAAGACCAAGGCCATAACCTCCCCTAAGGGCCCTCCTTTTTAACTCCTCCAAGGAGTTGCCCGCGGTCCCAAGGTCGTAAAAGACTTTAAAAAAGATGGTCCTGTTAAGGGGGTGCTTGAATTCAAGGGTTGCGTAGGCCATATACTTGGCTCCAATAGGATAGCCGTTTTTTACGGGCCCCGCGTAGCCGTAGTAATAACCCCTTATGGAAAAGTCCCCCCCTAAGAAAAACAGTTCGTCCAAGGGAACTATGGAATTACCGTAGGGCTCTACCCCTCCCATCTTAAAGGCAAAGTAAATTATGTTTCCATAAAGTCTTTTTGCAAACATCTGGGTAAAGACGAGCTTGTTAAACTTTTCCTGACCCTCTAAAAGGGGAAGGCCTATTGAATATTCAAGCTTGGTTAAGCTACCCTTCGTTGGAAAAAAGAGGTTATCCCTACTGTCCCTTGAAAGGGACAAGAAGAGCTTCCTTGAATTCCTGCCACCTTCCTGATACTTTATGGGCTCTACGGTAATGTTGGAGTATTCAACCCTTTGCAGGGTCACACCTAAGCTCATATAATAAAACTCCCTAAACTCCCTCTCCAAAAATAGGTCTCCCCCCCTCCTCAAAACCGTGTAGGTGGGGTATATAAACTCCCTGTCGTAGAGGGAAAGGGTTACGTCCGTTGGAGTTTTAAAGAGCCAGCGGTGTTTGTAGGAGAAGGTGTTGTTCCTCAAAAGCTGTCCCCAGGAAAGGTAAAGGTTTATAATGTCCCCCGTTCCCATAAAGTTTCCCTTCCTTATACCTATAAAGCCCGAGGTCCTCGTAATTTCACTGTAAGTTATACCCGCATATAGGTTTCCCGTTAGCCTTTCCCTTACCTTTACGTCTATGTCCCAGTAGTTGTCCTTTCCCCTCTCCGGGAAGATATTTACCTCCTCAAAGTATCCCAACCTGTAAAGTCTGTCCCTTGACCTTATAAGGGACTTACCCGTATAGAGGGAGCCCTCCCCCAGCCTCAACTCCCTCCTTATAACGTAATCTCTGGTCTCGTAGTTTCCCCTTATGTTTATTCTCCTTACATAAACGGGCTCCCCCTCGTTTAGAAAGAGCCTAACCTCCACTTCCTTCTTATTCCTATCAACTTCTACCTCCCTCCTTATCAAAACGTTTATAAAGCCTATTTGAGAGTATAGGTCTAAGATGCGTAGGTATATTTTTTTTAGGGTTTCTTCGCGGAAGTATCTTTTCCCCTTTAAGAGCTCCCCCAAGATTTCCCTTTGGGAGTAAAGGGTATTTCCAAAAATCTTTACCGCCTTTAATTTATACCTTTTGCCTTCGTTTATGTAAAAGATTACCTTCCTTGAACCGTCCCGTCTCTTTACAACTTTGTAGCTAACCTTTACGTCCAAAAAGCCTTCGGAGCGGTAAAACTCTTTAAGTTTTTCCGCAGAATACTCCACCATTTCGTCCGAGTAGGGAGGATGAAACCTAAAAAGGAATATGTTCCTCCCCTTTAAGATTATCTTGCCTCCCAACTCCCAGTCCGAAAAGGCCTTATTACCTACAAATTCTACGTCTTCCGTGTATTCCCTGCTCCCCTCCCTTACGTAAAATATCAGCTCCCCTCCCCCCACCTTCTTCACTATCTTATAATCAACCTTCGTGTTGGGATAGCCCCTTGACTCGTAAATCCTTTCAATCCTTTTCCTTATAGCTTCTATCTCCTCCAAGCTCAAAATCCTACCTATACTCTGCTCCTTGTAAAGGCCTAACAGCTCTTCAAGGTCTGGCATGGTGTAGTAGGTTTGGAGCTTTTCAACGGTGTCCGACTCCCCGTATTCTGTTTCTATTCCCAGCATGGGTATAAGCTCCTCCAAGTTTATCTTTTCAACCCCTACGAGCTTTACCTTTGATATTAAGGGTAGCTCCTCTACCTTTACCAACAATCTTATCCCCCTTTCGTCCTCCTCCTTATAAACTTCAATATCCCCATAATAACCCGTTTTGTAAAGTCTCTTTATACCCCTTTGAAGGTTTTCTAAGTTAAACTCCTCACCTACTGACAGGTTTAAAGTTTTTAGTATAAATTGCTCTTTGGTATTCTCGTTTCCTAAAACCTTTATGGAGGTTATAACCTTACCAAAGAGGAAACTAAAAAAAAGGAGTGCTAAAATACCTCTCACAAGTGGTAGATTATATCACTTTGCTCTTGGAAGAGGTAAGGAAAGCCAAAAAGGAGGGTGAAGTTCCAGTAGCCTGCTTGATTGAAAAGGGTGGAAAGGTAATAGCTTTAAGGCACAACGAGGTGGAAAGGAGGAAGGACCCAACCGCTCACGCGGAGCTCTTAGCTATAAGGGATGCCCTAAAAGTTTTAAAAACTAAGTATTTAAGGGGTTGCACCCTCTACGTTTCCTTAGAGCCCTGCCCTATGTGTGCCTTTGCCATGGTCTTGGTAAGGTTAGATAAAGTAGTTTTCTTTGCACAGGAGCGGAGGGGAGGGGCTATGAGTTTGTATTCCCTTTTTGAGGATGAGAGGTTAAACCATAGGGTAATCTGGGAGTATAGGAGGGAGGAGAGCTTTTTAAAGGAGTTGAAGGAATTTTTTAAAGGTTTGCGTCCTTAGTTATACCTCTCTTTGTGCTCCTTAAAAAGTTTATTAAGGTTCTTATCTCCTCGGTTTCCCCAACCTCTTCTAAAACCTTCCTTATGGCCTCCTCCTTACTGAGGGTTGTCCTAAAAATTATCCTGTAAGCCCTCTTTAACCTCCTTATCCTTTCTTCTGGGAAGTTGTGCCTTCTTAGACCCCTAACGTTAATCCCGTAAAGCTTTGCCCTTTCACCCACCGCAACCGTATAGGGAGGAACATCTAAACTAACTCCCGTAAGTCCCCCCACCATCGCATACTCACCAATTCTTGCAAACTGATGGACCGCACACAGACCCCCCAAAACCGCAAACTTTCCTATTTCAACGTGCCCCCCTATTGCAACGTTGTTGGCGGTAATAACTCCATCCCCTATAATGCAGTCGTGGGCTATGTGGGTCCCCACCATAAGGTAGCAGTTGTTTCCTACCTTCGTTACACCTTTGTCCAAAGCGGTTCCCCTGTGTATGGTGCAGTATTCCCTGATGACCACCCCATCCCCTATGATGAGTTTGGTCTCTTCACCCCTATACTTTAAGTGCTGGGGCTCCTCCCCTAAGACCGCCCCATCGTAAATTTTACAGTTTTTACCTATCTCAACCCATCCCTTTATACTAACCCTGTTTCCAATTCTGGTCCCCTTTCCAATCCTTACCCTTCCCTCTATTACCGAAAAGGCCCCTACATAAACGTCCTCTTCAAGCTCCACCTCCCTTGAAACTATTGCGGTTGGATGAACGAACACCACTAAGGTTTTATATTATACTTAGCCCGTTTAAATTTTTAACTTACCTTTAACTTACCTCAAAGGAAAATGGTTTATAATCTTAATGCGTGTTAATTCCAAGGTTCAGTCAGGAGGCTATACTAAGGCTCAAATTAAAGGGTATAATTCTTTCTTCAAAGGGTGGTATCCTGCTCGTTGTAATTGACGCGGTAAAGCTTAGGGAGATAAATAAAAAGTTTGGCTACCCCTTCGGGGACGTAATACTGCATAGGATTAGCAAGGGCTTGGAGAGCTTGGGACGGGGGGTGGTGTATGGAAAGTATAAGGGTGGAACGATTTTGGGCATTTTAAAGGACGTTAGCTCAAAGGAAGGGGAAGAGCTTTTGGGAAGGCTTTACCTAAAATTAAAGAAGGAGGGAATAAGTGTAAGGGTAGGGGGACTTTACCTAAGGGGTGAAAGGGTAAAGGACTTAGATGATGTCTTTGAAAGGATTGACCAGATATTGGGAAAGTTAAAGGAGGAAAATTTAAACGTCTTTATAGTTGAAGGGGGTGAAGAAAAGGAGCTGGACATAAACGTAAGGGACGTTTTTAGCGCCTTGGATGAAGGAAGGGTCCTTCCCGCCCTACAAAGGATATACGATGTAAAGGAAGGGAAAATCTTTGGCTACGAGCTCCTCATGAGGATAAGGTCAAAGGGTGGGAACCTAATACCCGCAAACAGTTTTATAGAGCTTTTAAGGAGGAGTGGGAGCCTACCCCTGTTTGAAGAAGTCCTTATGGAAAAGTTTTTAAAACATTTAAAGGATAGGGAGCTTAAAGGTTACTTTTTTATAAACCTTCCCGCATACTTTTACGACATACCTTCTAAGTCTTTAAGCAAAATTGCGGAATTTTACGAGCAAATTAAAGCCTTAAAGAGGAAACCAGAAGACTTTGTCTTTGAAGTTAGTGAAAAGGAAAAGGAGAGGAATTTAGAAGACTTAAAGCTTTTAACGAAAAACCTCAGATACTTTGGCTTTAAATTGGCCCTGGATGACTTTGGTTTAGACTCCTCTTCCATAGACAGGCTCTTGGTCCTCAGGCCCGACTTCGTTAAGTTAAACAGTTTCTTTTATAAAAGAGATAAGAGGGCCTTTAGGTTTTTGGCCAACTGCCTTAAAAGGTTTGCAAATGAGCTAATCCTTGAAGAGGTAGAGGATGAGGGGATGTTTAAGTTTGCCAGGAGGTGTGGTATAAGGCTTATGCAGGGCTTTTACCTTTCGGAGGTAGAAGTTTTAGGTTAAAATAATAGCGGAATGGTTAAGTTAAGGGTAGCCCACAGTCCCGACTCCGACGATGCCTTTATGTTCTACCCCCTGCTCCAAAACAAAGTAGATAGCTCCCCCTTTGAGATAGAACAGCACTTAAAGGACATAGAAACCCTAAACGAGGAGGCCTTAAAGGGGACCTACGAGGTTTCCGCCCTATCCTTCCACGCCTTCCCCTACATAAGTAAGGATTACTACCTTTTAAGGTGCGGTGGGAGCTTTGGTTTAGGCTACGGTCCCCTACTGGTTTCAAGGGGGGAGGAGGACTTAAAGGGTAAAAGGGTAGCGGTCCCAGGAAGGCTAACCTCCGCCTATTTACTCTTAAAGCTTTATGAAAAGGACTTTAAACCTCTCTTCGTCCCCTTTGATAAGGTAATAGATTACCTCTTGGAGGGTAAGGTGGATTTTGGCCTCCTAATACACGAAGGCCAGCTAACCTATTCAAAATATGGACTTAAAAAGGTCTTAGATTTGGGGGAATGGTGGATGGATAGGTTTTCCCTACCTACCCCCTTGGGGGGAAATGTAATTAAAAAAAGCTTGGGCAAGGAGCTTATAAAAAGGTTTGAAGAAGTTTTTAGAAACTCCATAGTTTGGGCCTTAAAACACAAGGGGGAAGTCTTAAAGTATGCTAAAAACTTTGCAAGGGACTTAAAGGAGGACGAAGAGAAAACGGAAAGGTTCGTCCTTATGTACGTAAATTCCTTAACGATAGACTGCGGTAAGGAGGGGGAGGAAGCGGTGAAACTCCTAATAAAGCTTGGAATAAAAGAGGGCATAATAAAGGCAAACCATCCCGAGGAGTTCTTCTTAGACTAAGATGGGCAAGATTTTGGTAATCCTTGGTGTTCAGTGGGGGGACGAGGGGAAGGGGAAGGTGGTGGATTTATTTTCAAAAGAATACGACATAGTTGTAAGGTATCAGGGTGGTAGTAACGCTGGCCATACGGTCTATTTAAAGGATGAAAAATTCATTACCCACCTGCTACCAACGGGCCTAATTCACAAAAATACAACGGGAGTTATAAGCCAGGGGGTAGTCCTTGACCTTAAAGTCTTAAAGGAGGAGGTGGAAAACTTAGAAAGGAGAGGTTTGGAGGTAAGGAGTAGGCTCCTTATAAGTGAGCGTGTAAATTTGGTATTTGAATACCACAAGGTTTTGGACAAACTCTTTGAAGGCTCCAAAAAAATAGGGACCACCCTGAGGGGGATAGGACCCGCCTACATGTTCAAGTGTGCGAGGAAGGGAATAAGGGCCTGCGAGCTCTTTAACCCAAAGAGGTTTTACTCCCTCTTGGAAGAGAACGTTAATTTCGTAAAGGACCTTTGCAGGCTCTACAACTTTAACGCTCCCTTGGAGGTTGAAAAAATTTACGAGGAGAACTTAAAAATCTTTGAAGAGTTTAAGGAAAACTTTACGGATACCTCCTCCTTCCTTTTAAAAAACCGGGGTAAAAATATACTCTTTGAGGGGGCCCAGGGAACCCTTCTGGACTTAGACATTGGAACCTACCCCTACGTTACCTCCTCCAACTCCTCCTCCCTGGGACTTTCTAATGGGGCTGGACTCCCTCCGAAGTTCTTCAAGGACGCAACCTTTTTGGGGGTTAGCAAGGCATACACCACCCGTGTGGGTGAAGGGCCCTTCCCCACGGAAGCCAAAGGGGAGGAAGGAGAAAAGCTCAGGGAGTTGGGCGGTGAATACGGGGCTACCACCGGGAGACCGAGGAGGTGCGGTTGGTTAGATTTGGTAGCCTTAAAGCACTCCGTTGAAATGAACTCCATAGAAAAACTCGTAATAACCAAGCTGGACGTTCTGGATTACTTTGAAGAGATTAAGGTTTGTGTTGCCTACGAGCTGGACGGGGAGATTTTAAGTAGCTTCCCATCCTGCAACTGGGATAGGGTAAAGCCCGTTTATAAGACCTTAAAGGGCTGGAAAAGGAGCACAAAAGGTATAAGGAGGAAAGACGAGCTCCCAAAGGAAGCCTTAGAATACTTAAAGTTCGTAGAGGATTACTTGGGGGTTGAAATTTTAATGATTTCCACGGGACCTAAAAGGGAGGAATTCGTAGAGTTATGGAAAGCATGACGGGCTATGGAATGGGTAAGGGTGAAAGTCCAAATTACAAGGTGGAAGTTTTCTTACGCTCCTTAAACTCAAAGGGCTTAGAAGTTTCTTTAAGGCTACCTAACTTTTTAAGCACCTTAGAGCCCAGAGTAAGGGAGCTTTTAAGGGAAAACTTTAAGAGGGGGAGCATATTTTTAAGCGTTAAAGTGGATTTTAAAAATCCCCTTTCGCTCTTAGACTTAAAAAAATTAAGGGAAGCCATAAGCTCCTTTAAGGAGCTTTTAAAGGAGCTAAACCTTTCCCTTTCAGAGGATAAAATCTTTGAAGAAACTTTTAGGTTCTTCAACCTAAGTCAGGTGGAGCCCGACCAGGAGCTAATTTCCTGCTTAGAAACGGCCTTAAAGGAAGGTATAAGGGACCTGAAAAGGTCAAGGCTGAAAGAAGGTGAAAACCTACTAAGGGATTTAGAAATGAGGTTAAAAAGGATAGAGGGGCTATTAGGGGAGTTGGACCGTAAAAAGGAAAAAATTTACGAGGCGGTAAAGGAAAAGGTTTTGGAGCTTGCAAGGGAGCTATCCTTACACGAGGAAAACCCCTTGATACTGAACGAGATAACCTTCCTCCTAAAAAAGATGGATGTTGGTGAGGAGATTACAAGATTAAGGTCTCACCTCTTAAAGGCAAGGGAGCTCTTAAAGGGTGAGGAGGTAGGGAGGAAGTTGGAGTTCTTGGCTCAGGAGATGCACAGGGAGGTAAATACCCTCTCGGTGAAACTCCCTCAGGTATGGGACCTGGCCTTAGAAATAAAGGGGGAGGTGGAAAAGATTAAGCAACAGAGTGCAAACTTAGTATGAGGTATGTCCTAAAAAAATAAAAAAATCGTTATAAAATTTAAAGTTAAGGAGGTGGAAGATGGCAAGGTTAGGACCTGT
>WFPT01000024.1 GCA_015487365.1 Aquificaceae bacterium | reverse complement strand
CTGAAACTCTAAGTCTAAGTCTACTTCTCCCCTAAAAAATTTACCCAAGTAGGAAAAGTGCTTCATACTCTCTAAGGCCAAGTCCAAGTATAGGTTAAATTCCTCCCTATTTTTTGAGCTAAAAAACTTATGTAAATAGTAAAGAATGCTTTTATACTCTTCCCTTAAAAGCTCCCTTAGGATTTTTTCCTCCCTATCTTTAAGCTTTTTTTCCTTTTTCTGAACTCCTTCCTTTAACTTTAACAACCCTTTAAAGGTTTCCCTGTGTATTTTTTCATCCTCTATTACTCTAATCAGCAGTTTTTCTAAGTTTTTCTCCTTTACCTCTTCAAGCTGTAAGGAGTAGGTTTTTATAGCCATATCCTCGGCTTCTATGTCAATTTTCATCATCTCCTCAAAGCTTTCTCCTAAGGTTATAGCCTCCCTGCCAAAGTGGGGTTTATAGCCAAGCTTTACCAATTCGTCCATAAAGTATTTCATATGCCTCATCTCATCCTTTGCTATTTCTTCAAGCTCTTCACCTACTTCCTTTAAGTTAAAGCTTTGGAGAAGGTATTGGACTATTGCTGAATGCTCCAAGGCTATATTTTTTTTAAGTATTTTTTCCAGCTTTTGTCTCATTTTAGTGCGGTCTCCCTTTCCGCTTCAACGATTACCGGTAGGGTCCTTATTATAGAGTCTGGGTTTAGGGATATGCTGTCTATACCAAGTTTTACTAAGAATTTGGCAAAGTCTGGAAAATCTGAGGGTGCCTGACCGCATATTCCCACCTTCCTACCGTTTTTCTTGGCACAGCCTATGAGCATCTCTATAAGTCTCTTTACCGCTTCGTTCCTTTCATCGTAAAGGTGGGCCACTAAGGAAGAGTCCCTGTCTATTCCCAAGGTCAGTTGGGTTAGGTCGTTAGAGCCTATGGAAAATCCGTCAAAGATTTTGGCAAACTCGTCCGCAAGGATTACATTACTTGGTATTTCCGCCATAACGTAAATTTCTAAGCCGTTTTCTCCCCTTTTAAGTCCAAACTCTTCCATTATTTTTAGGACTCTCCTACCTTCCTCCGGTGTCCTGCAAAAGGGAATCATTACCTTTACATTTTTTAGTCCCATCTTGTTCCTTACCCTCAAAATTGCCTTACATTCTAAGCCAAAGGCCTCCTTAAACTCCTCCGAATAGTAGCGGGAGGCTCCCCTCCACCCGAGCATAGGGTTTTCCTCCTCGGGCTCAAAGAGCTCTCCCCCTATTAGCTTTGCATATTCGTTGGACTTAAAGTCGGAAAGCCTTACTATTACAGGGTTTGGATAGAAGGCTGAGGCTATCTTTGCAATCCCGTAGGATAGTTTCTTTACAAAGTAGGTGGCCTTGTCCTCATATCCGAAGGTAATCTCTTCTATCTTTTGGGCAAGCTTTGGGTCCTTTTCCTTTATCTCCTCAAACTTTATTAGGGCTAAGGGATGGACCTTTATGTAGTTGCTTATTATAAACTCCTCCCTTGCAAGTCCAACACCATCGTTTGGAAGGAAGGAATACCTGAAAGCACTCTCTGGGTTCCCTATGTTCATCATAACCTTAACCTTCTTTGGCCTTGGGATGTTTTCTAAGTCTATTTCCTCCTCCTTAAAGTTTAGCCTCCCTTCATAGACATACCCCCTCTCCCCTTCCGCGCAGGAGACGGTTATCTCCATTCCATCTTTTAAAACTTCCGTTGCCTTGTAGGTCCCCACTATGGCGGGTATTCCCAACTCCCTTGCCACTATCGCAGCGTGGGAGGTCCTACCTCCCCTGTTGGTAATTATGGCCCTTGCCTTCTTCATTATGGGCTCCCAGTCCGGGTCGGTAATGTCGGTGACCAAAATCTCCCCCTCTTTAAACTTGTCCGCATCCTCCAAGGAGTAAAGGATTTTTACCTTTCCTACCGCAACCTTGTCTCCTACCGCAATTCCGTATAAAAGTCTTTTCTTCCTCCTCTCCTCCTCTGAGCCTAAGATTACGTAGGTTTTAACCTTCCTGTTTTCCTTCCTTGAATGGACCGTTTCCGGCCTCGCCTGAACTATGAAGAGCTCGTTCAGCTTCCCATCCTTTGCCCACTCTATGTCCATGGGAGTCCATCTTCCGTTTTTATTGGAGTAATACTCTTCTATCTTCATTCCCCACTGGGCCAGCTTTAAAACCTCTTCGTCGGTAAGGGCAAAGAGCTTTTGCTCCTTCCTCGGGACATTTACTATCTTAACCCTCTCTGGGCCACTGGCATAGACCATCTTCCTGTCCTTCCTACCCAGTTTCTTTTCAATTATTGAAGAGTAGCCTTCCTTTAAGGTGGGTTTGAAGACCATAAACTCGTCGGGTGTAACCATCCCTTGGACTATGAGCTCCCCCAAGCCGTATATGGCGTTTATTACCACCACATCCCTAAAACCACTCTCTGGGTCTAAGGTAAACATTACCCCCGAAGAGCCTAAGTCCGACCTTACCATCTTCTGGACTCCCATGGCTATTCCCACTTTAAAGTGGTCAAAGCCAAACCTTTCCCTATAAACTATTGCCCTATCCGTAAATAAAGAGGCAAAGCCGTTTTTCACCGCAACTATTACGTTCTCCGCTCCCACAACGTTTAGGTAGGTTTCCTGCTGTCCCGCAAAGCTGGCATCGGGTAGGTCCTCAGCGGTTGCAGAGCTCCTTACCGCAACATCTAAGGCGTGGGTGTTATACCTTTTTGAAAGCTTTTTGTAGTATTCCTTTATCTTCTCTTCAATTTCCTTTGGAAACTCCCCCCCCTTTATGAGCTCCCTTACCTCATAACCCCTCCTTTGTAGGTCCTTTACATCGTCCGTGTTAAGCCCCTTTAAGATTTTCCTTATTTCCTCTTCCAACTTGTTATACCTTAAAAACTCATAGTAGGCTTGCGAAGTGACCACAAAGCCGTAGGGTATGTTGATACCTAAGGGTGAAAGGTTTCTTATCATCTCCCCCAAGGAGGCATTTTTACCTCCAACCAAAGGAATGTCCTCAATACCTACTTCGTCTAACCAAACCACAAACTCTTCCATCCTTCCTACCTCCCCCTACTTATTTTAACCTCTCGTCTAAGATTTCACAAACTATGTGTCCTATGAGGATATGGCACTCTTGAACCCTTTGGGTGTTGTTGGAGGGAACTACGATAGCTAAATCCACCAAACTTTTTAGTTTCCCCCCTCCCTTTCCCAAGAGCCCAACCGTATAGCAACCTATCTCCTTTGCCTTTAAAATTCCCCTTATTACATTTTTACTGTTTCCGGAGGTAGAAATCCCAACCACCAAGTCTCCCTTTTTTGCCAAGGCTTCTATCTGCCTTTCAAAGACCTCTTCAAAAGAATAGTCGTTGGAAAGGGCGGTTAGGATGGAGGTATCGGTTGTTAGGGCTATTGCGGGATAACCCCTCCTTTCCCTTTTAAACCTCCCCACTATCTCCGCAGCTATGTGCTGGCAGTCCCCCGCACTACCCCCGTTTCCCATAAGTAAAACCTTGTTTCCACCCTTTAAGGTTTTTAAGAGGACCTCCGAGAAGGCTAAAACCTCCCTCCTTAACCCTTTAAGGGCCCTTACTACCCTCAGGTGCTCCCTTAAAGAACTGTGAAATATTTCCATTTAACCCCAGCAGTTTTATTTTAACATAGGCTATGTTTCCGTAGTAGGAATACCTTTCAAGGGTAAGGATTTCGTTGTAAATCTTAATGGCATCACCCACTTTGCCCAACTTTTCGTATAGGAAGGCTTCCAAGAGCCTCTTGGAAAGGTAGTTGGGAGAATCTTTACCTATATTCCTTAAAATTTTTAGGGCTTCCTCGTACTTCCCACCCTTGTAGAGCCAGTAAGCTTTCCTTTCTAAGTATAAGCTTTTTAAGTTCTCATCCTTAATTTTTTTTAGCAATTCGTCTATCCTCTGGTCTTCCCCACACCTTATTAAGAAGGAAAGAGCTACCTTTGAAGAGGGTGTATCCCTATAAACCTTTAAAAAGAGCTTTATATCCTCTAAAATCTTTTCACAACCGCCCTTTTCAAACTTTTCTTCAATCTCAGAGAGTAACAAAGATGCCCTTAAATTCTTATCCTTTTGGTTTTTTA
>WFPT01000023.1 GCA_015487365.1 Aquificaceae bacterium | reverse complement strand
GGTAAAAGCTTTACCCAATACCAACTTCCAAGACTTTGGACTATTTTTAGAGACTAAGGGGAAGAACTTAAAGGGTGGCCTTGGCTTGACTACACCCTTTCCAGGGGAAGGGGAAGTAGGATTAGCGACTTTTTAGTTTCCTCCTTCTTAAAGTTTAAAAGGAAAATTTTCTTTATAAGGGGAGGCCTTTCTTCCAAATCACCAAACCTTGAAGAGAGGTTTTTCCAATTAAAGTCTAAGATGAAGACTTGGCTTGGGAATAAGAGCTTAAAGCCTACAAAGAACGCCCAAATTGAGGTAGGGGTAAGAAAACGGAGCCTTAAACTTACCCTCTTTTACAACTACCTCTTTGACTACACCTACCTTTACCCTTTACAAGGTGGAGGCTTTACCTACACCAACGTTAATGCCCAACTCTATGGAATGGAGCTGAGTTATATTAAAGACTTTAACCCTAAGACCTCTTTAATAGTTAATGCCTCAACCAGGAGGGGAATTAAAAGTCCAAAGGGAAGTTTAAGGGACAAGGACCTTGCGGAGGTCCCACCAACGAGGGTGGATTTAACCTTAAAGAGAAAGTTTAACAGAAGGATTAGCATACTTTTAAACGGTAGGTGGCAGGACAGCCAGACCAATGTAGATAGCGACCTAAAAGAGAGGATAACCCCCTCCTACTTTGTCCTTTCCGCGGGCTTAGACTATAAAAGGAAAAGGCTAAAACTTTCCATGAAAGTGGATAACCTCCTTAATACCTTCTACTACGAGCACCTTTCCTATTTGAGGAACCCCTACTACGTGGGAAACTTGGTTCCAGAGCCGGGTAGAAGCGTCTCTTTAAGTTTGGAGATGACCTTTTAATTTAATTTTTATGAGGTTTAAGGATTATTTTGCCTTAAACGTGGGCCTTGATTTGGTAGGGGGAGTTCTGGCAGGGATTTTAGTAGGTTATGGTATAGACTACTTCTTCAAGAGCTCCCCCTACGGCCTAATCTTTTTTTTCTTCCTGGGTATAGTTGCGGGCTTTTACAACGCCTACAAGGACTTAAAGAAGCTAAAAGCTTAGATTTATATAGTATGAGGGAGCAACTGAAAACGACCATACTCTTGGGGCTCCTTACGGGTCTTTTACTCTACTTGGGAAAGGTTTTGGGTGGCAATGCGGGTATAGTTATAGCCCTGATAGTAGCTGGCTTTATGAACTTTATAAGCTATTGGCTTTCCGATAAGATAGTCCTTTCCATGTATGGGGCAAGGCCTATTTCCTACGAGGAGGCTCCCACCTTGCACGAAATAGTTTATGAGCTCAGTAGGAGGGCGGGAATTCCAAAGCCCCCAATATACTTAATACCGATGGACCAACCCAACGCCTTTGCAACGGGTAGGGGTCCCGGGCATTCAGCGGTAGCAGTAACGAGGGGTCTTTTGGAATTACTCGATGAGGAAGAAGTTAGGGGAGTTTTGGCTCACGAGATAGCTCACATAAAAAACAGGGACGTTTTAATTTCTTCGGTGGTAGCAACCATCGCAGGAGCTATAAGTATGGTGATTAACTTCTTGCAGTGGGCACTCATTTTTGGCTTTGGTAGAAGCGATGAAGAAGAATCTCCCTTGTCCTTCGTAGGGGACCTACTCCTAATAATCATAACTCCCATACTTGCCACTTTAATACAGCTTGCCATATCCCGTTCGAGGGAGTATTTGGCGGATGAAACGGGAGCAAAGCTTTGCAGGTGTCCCTTGGCCTTGGCAAGGGCCTTAGAGAAGATAGAAGAGTATGTAAGTAGTATACCCGCAAGGGTAAATCCCGCAACCTCTCACCTCTTTATACAAAACCCACTAAAAGGTGAAGGGATTTTAGAACTCCTTTCAACCCACCCACCAACCCATAAGAGGATTGAAAGATTAAAAGAGCTTGCCAGAAGGCTTTAAAATATAAAGTTTATGATAGTGGAGGTTGATGGTAAAAGGATTGAGGTTGAGGAAGGGACTACCTTAGGACAAATCTTTAAGAGGCTTAACATAAAGGGTGCTATAGGTGGGAAGGTAGGGGATAGAATTTACGACCTGCAAACTCCTTTAAGGGAAGGGGGAAAGGTTAAGGTAATAAGGGAGGGAGATGAGGAGGGTTTAGAAATACTGAGGCATTCTTTGGCCCACATAATGGCTCAGGCCTTAAAGGAAATTTACGGTAAGGAGAGGGTGCATTTAGGTATAGGCCCTACTACCGAAGATGGCTTCTTTTACGATGTGGAGGTTGAAGGCCATTCCATAAAGGAGGAGGACCTCCCAAAGATTGAGGAGAAGATGAGGGAAATAGTGAGGAAAAATTACCCTATAAAGAGGAAAAAACTCAGTAGGGAAGAGAGCCTAAGGCTCTTTAAGGAGCTGGGAGAAAAGTATAAACTGGAAATAATTGAAAACATACCCAAGGACGAAGAAATAACCGTTTATGAACAGGGAGACTTTGTAGACCTTTGCAAGGGACCCCATCTGCCTTCCACCGGCCTTGCCAAAAACTTTAAGCTCACTTCCATTTCGGGAGCCTACTGGAAGGGAAGGTCTGATGCACCCCAACTCCAAAGGATTTACGGTATAGCATACTGGGATGAGGAGAGCCTAAAAAAAAGATTAAAGTTTTACGAGGAGGTAAAGGAGAGGGACCACAGGAGACTGGGAAGGGAGCTGGAATTTTTTTACATAGACGAGAGTGTGGGAGCGGGTTTGGTCCTGTGGCTTCCAAAGGGTGGAATTTACAGGAAGGTCTTAGAAGACTTTTTGAGGGAGGAGCACCTAAAAAGGGGGTATAAACTGGTATTTACTCCCCACGTAGGAAAGGCAAAGCTTTGGCAAATAAGCGGGCACTTGGAGCACTACAAGGAGAACATGTTTCCAGAGATGAAGATGGAGGAGGAAAGCTATTTTGTAAAGCCTATGAACTGTCCCTTCCACATAGCCATATACAAGGAAAGGGTAAGGAGCTATAAGGACTTGCCCTTTAAGATATTTGAGCTTGGGAGCGTTTATAGGTATGAGCTTTCGGGAGTTTTACACGGCCTTTTGAGGGTAAGGGGATTTACCCAAGACGATGCCCACATAATTTGCACCAAGGAGCAGGTAAAGGACGTAATAAAGGAGGTCTTAGACTTTGCCTTCTTCGTTTTAGGTAAGTTTGGCTTTAAAAAGTATAAAATTTACCTTTCCACCAAGCCAGAAAGTTATATAGGCTCTGAGGAAGAGTGGGAGGTTTCCCAAAATGCGTTAAGGGAAGCCCTACAAGAGCTTAAAAAGCCCTATGAAATAGATGAGGGAGGGGGAGCCTTCTACGGACCAAAGATAGACGTAAAGATAGAGGATGCCCTTGGGAGGCTATGGCAGTGCTCTACGGTCCAGTTTGACTTTAACCTACCAAAAAGGTTTGACATGACCTACGTAGGAAAGGACAACAGAAGGCACAGGCCTTACATGATACATAGAGCCCTTTTGGGTTCCATAGAAAGGTTTACGGGGATACTCTTAGAGCACCATAAGGGAAACTTACCCTTTTGGCTTTCACCCGTTCAGGTAAAGGTCTTGACTCTGTCCAAGGACTGTGAGGACTTTGCAAGGGAGGTATCGGAGCTTTTAAGGGAAAACCAAATAAGGGCTGAAGAGGACTTTTCAAGTTCAAGGCTTTCTGCTAAGATAAGGAGGGCTGAGCTTGAAAAGGTCCCTTATATGGTAATAGTTGGAAGGAGGGAAAAGGAGGAGAGGAGGGTTTCTTTGAGGAAGAAGGGGGAGGGAGACTTGGGAAGATTTACCTTAGAGGAAGCTCTAAACCTCTTTAAAGGTATGCTAAAATAATTTACTATGTTCTTACAGCCTAAGAAGGTTAAGTTTAGGAAACAGCAGAGGGGGACCTTAAAGGGGAAGGCTTTTAGGGGAAACCGTTTGGCCTTTGGTGAATACGGAATACAGGCCCTTGACAGGGCTTGGATAACCCAAAGACAGATAGAGGCGGTAAGGGTTGCCTTGGTAAGGTCCCTAAAAAAGGGTGCCAAGGTCTGGATAAGGATATTTCCCGACAAACCCTACACCAAAAAACCAAACGAAGTTAGGATGGGTGGAGGGAAGGGGGACCCAGAAGGCTTTGTGGCGGTGGTAAAGCCCGGTAGGATAATGTTTGAATTTTCAGGGGTCCCTGAAAGCGTTGCGGAGGAAGCTTTCAGAATAGCCAAGTCAAAGCTACCCATACCCGTAAGGTTGGTAAAGGGAGGTTAAGGGATGGAGGCAAGGGAGCTGAGAAAACTTAGCAACGAGGAGCTTGTAAAAAAGCTCGGTGAGTTAAAGCAAAAGCTCTTTAAGTTAAGGTTTAAGAAAAAGATAGAGGGTCTAAAAAATGTTATGGAAATAAGGCAAACCAGAAGGGACATAGCAAGGGTTTTGACCGTTTTAAGGGAAAGGGGGGTTAAGTTATGAAGAGGAGGAAGGAGTTTGTAGGGGTAGTTGTTTCCGACAAGATGGACAAGACGGTGGTTGTAAGGGTTGATAGGTATGAGCCTCACCCTCTTTATATTAAGAGGGTAGTAAGGTCCAAAAAGTATCACGCCCACGATGAAAAAAACGAGTGCAAGGTGGGAGACTTGGTCCTCATAAGGGAAACGAGGCCTTTGTCCAAGACCAAGAGGTGGGTGGTGGTAAAGATATTAAAGAGAGCGGATGAAGAGGGTAATAGAGCTAAAAACCAGTAGGAGGAGCGTTTTAGTAAATATAACCCAGGAGGTAAGGAAAATAATAAAGGAATCGGGAGTAGAGGAAGGCTTTTGTATCCTATACGTTCCCCACCTGTCTCTTATACACATCTCCGAGCCCTCG
>WFPT01000022.1 GCA_015487365.1 Aquificaceae bacterium | reverse complement strand
AGGATTTTTTTTATATCTTCTGTTAGCTCCTCGGGCATCTTCTCCGAGGTAACCAAGGCAAGGTGTAAAGCCCTTAGCTTTTTAAAGAGCTCCTCATTCAACTGACCCCCTCCCCTTTCCTCTTCCTTTACAATTAGGACGGAAATTAAGGTTATAAAGAGTAAAAAGCCCGAAAGGACCATACCCAGCAGGTCTAAGTTTCCCAATAAGTAGGAGTAAAAGTCCCCCAAGGTGCTCTTTTTTACATAAACCACCACGAGGGTTTTCCCCACACCCTTTTGATAGGAGTTGTATAAGCTGGGGTCAAAGGCCCCCGTGCTACTTAAAAAGGAAGATAGAAACTTTTCCTCACTCCTATAACTTATAGAGCACATCTCCGGGTAGGGTAGAGTGAGTTTTTTGGAAGCCCCCTCAAAGTTTAGGGCAAAGGTTATAAAGTTAGAAACCAGTTTTCTTTCCCTTTCTTCAATATACCTACTAAAACTCAAAAAAAGTCCAAAGAAGGAAACGGAAAAACTTAAAAAACTTAAAACTATTAAAAAAAGCTTCATACCTCTTCCCTCAGGTATTCCTCGGGAACCTTAAAGTTGTCCCTAACCTGGCCGTTTCCAAAGATTATAAACTTTGGTATGGTTAATTCTTCAAGGGCCATGGGTCCCCTTGCGTGAATTTTATCCGTGGATATTCCCATCTCCGCACCCAAACCAAACTCGTTCCCGTCCGTAAAGCGGGTTGAGGCATTCACATAAACGGAGGAGGAATCTACCTCGGTTAAGAACCTCATAGCCTTCGTGTAGTTTTCGGTAATTATGGCATCCGAATGCCTTGAGCCATACTTTTCTATAAAGTCAAGGGCTTCCTCAAAGGAATTTACCACCTTAACCGCTAAGATTAGGTCTAAGAATTCTTCGTAGTAATCCTCTTCGGTAGCCTCCTTAACCTTTACAAAGCTTAGCTTTGGATTTGACCTTATGAGCTCGTAGGATTCTTTGTCGCACCTTAGCTCTACCCCAGCCTTACCCAGTATGTATGCCATCTTGGGTAGAAATTCCCTTAATACTTTTTTATGTATTATTAGGTTTTCAACCGCGTTACATACGGAAGGCCTTTGGACCTTTGCGTTATAGACTATGTGGTAGGCCTTTTCAAGGTTTGCCTCCTCATCCACGTATATGTTGCAAACTCCCTTGTAGTGCTTTATTACGGGAATCTTAGCGTTCTCTGAAACTGCCCTTATTAGGGATTCACCACCCCTTGGTATGGCTAAATCTATCTTCCCCTCCATCTTTAAGAGCTCCCAAACGAGTTTTCTATCGGTGTTGTCTATAAACTGTATCGCGTCCTCAGGGTATCCCGCCCTCCTACAACCTTCCCTTATCAGCTCCACCAAGAACTTGTTGGTGTTAAGGGCCTCCCTTCCACCCCTCAGTATGACACCGTTTGAGGACTTTATGCAGAGGGCACTAACCTCAACGGTAACGTTGGGCCTTGCCTCATATATTACCAGTATAAGGCCCAAGGGGACCCTCATCCTCCCAACCTTCAAACCGTTTGGGAGGGACCACATTTTTATAATTTCCCCGACGGGGTCCTTTAAGGAGGCCACATCCCTTAAAACCTTTATCATCCCGTCTATCCTCCTGTCGTTTAAAAGGAGCCTGTCTATGAGGGAGCTCCTTAAACCCCTTTCCCTTGCAAACTCAACATCCCTTTCGTTTTCCCTTTTTAACTCCTCCCTCCTTTCTTCCAAAAGCTTTGCTATTTCCAGGAGGGCTGAGTTTTTCACCTGAGTGCTTAAAGAGACTAACTTCCTTAAAGTGGCCCTAGCCCTTAATACTTTTTCCTCCAAATACTCCTTTACCCCTTGCATAGGTTATATTTTAAAATATTCCTATGTGGGCTAAGGAGGAGGACTTTCAGATATTAAAGAAAAAGTATAAAAGTTTAAAATTCGTAAAGGGTAAGGGGACCTTCTCGTTGGAAATAGACAGGGACAACCTCCTGAATCTCCTTAAAGACTTAAAGGGTTTAAACTACAAGCTCTTTTTGGACCATTCGGTGATAGACCTTTTGGAAGTCCTAAACAAGGAAAAGCTTTACAGGCTTGCGGTTAAAGAAAACCTTTTAGCCTTCCCGGAGGACAGGAAGAGTAGGTTTCAGGCCTTCTACCTCCTCTACAACGTTTATGAAAAGAAGAGGGTTTTGGTAAGAACCAGAACGGACGGGGTTTTACCCTCCGTTGAAAAGCTGTGGTATGCGGGGAAGTGGGCGGAGAGGGAATGTTATGATATGTTTGGTATAAAGTATGAGGGGCACGAGAACTTAGTTAGGGCCTTTTTGTGGGAAACTTACCCCCACTTTCCCCTAAGGAAGGACTTCCCCTTGGAGGGTTATGAGACGGAAAACCTACCTTCCTTAAACGAGGTAATCTTTAAGGATAACTTGGAAGGCCTTATGAATTACAGCAGGAAACACACCTACGTTCCCACCTTAAAGGATTTAGAAATAACCCAAAAGAGGAGACTTAAAAAGAAGGCCCAAATAGTTTTAAACTGGGGCCCCTTGCACCCGGGGACCCACGGGACAATGTGGTTTTTGTTTGATTTAGAAGGTGAAAGGATAGTCCAGTGCGACGTAATCTTGGGTCAGCTCCACAGGGGGGTTGAAAAGCTCGCGGAGAACGAAATGTACAACCAATTTTTGGTCTATACGGACAGGATGGACTACCTATCCGCCCTTTGCTCTAATCAGAGTTGGGTGGTTGCGGTAGAAAGGCTTTTGGGTATAGAGGATAAGGTCCCACCTAAGGCAAAGTTTATAAGGACTATGCTTTCGGAGCTACAAAGGATAAACTCCCACCTCCTGTGGCTTGGGACCTACGCCTTGGACTTGGGGGCCATAACCATATTCCTCTACGCCTTTAAGGAGAGGGAGAAGATAATGGATATATTGGAGGGTATTACGGGGGCAAGGCTAACCATATCCTTCCCGAGGATAGGTGGGGTGAGGATGGACCTACCCGAGGGTAGCTTTGAAGTTATAAGGGCCTTCACCAAAAAGTTCTTGGAGGAGCTTTCGGACTGGGAAAAGATTTTGACCAGAAACAGGGTATGGCTGAGGAGAAACAAAGAGGTGGGAGTTATAAGCGAAGAGGATGCATACTACTTTGGACTGACTGGGCCCATAATAAGGGGCTCTGGAATACCTTACGATGTTAGAAAGTTTGAGCCCTACGATGCATACCCGGAGGTAGAATTTGACGTTCCCGTAGGGGAGGTGGGGGACTGCTACGATAGGTATTTAGTAAGGTTAGAGGAGATGAGGCAGAGCGTCAGGATAATTGAACAGTGCTTAGATAAATTGGAGAAGATGAAGGGGGAGCCCTTCTTTATAGAAGTTGAAGACAAAAAACTAAAACTTTCCTTGGACGGAATAGGTTTAAAGGTCTTTGAGGGGGACATATACTCTTCGGGGGAAAATCCAAGGGGAGAGCTTGGCTTTTACATATACTCCTTGGGTGATATAAAGCCTTACAGGGTAAAGGTTAGACCTCCCTCCTTTTACAACCTAAGCGCCTTCCCAAAACTGATGGAGGGGAGGTATATAGCGGATGCGGTAACCATCTTGGCCAGCATAGACCCGGTAGTAGGGGAAACGGACCGATGAAGACCTTAAAACTAAAAATTTTTAGGGGAAACGGAAGGGAAGGGGAGTTTAAAACCTACAAGGTTGAAGTTGAAGAAGGGGATACCCTCCTATCCTTACTCCAAAAAGTTAAGGAAGAGGATGAGACTTTAAGTTTTAGACAGTTTTGCAGGGCGGGTATATGTGGAACCTGTGCGGTTGAAGTAAACGGCTTTCCCAAGCTAATCTGTAAGGAGAGGGCCAAGGATTACCTTTATTCTTTTAAGGAGGTAATCTTAACTCCCCTAAGAAACTTTAAGGTTATAAAGGATTTGGTGTGCGAGCACGAAAGGACCTTTAAGCTTATGAAGGAGTTAAAACTCCACTTAGAGCCCCTAAGGGAAAACATCCCCCTAAGGCCCCAGGAGGTTAAGGAAATTTCCTTTGGTAGCGATTGCATCCTCTGTAACGCCTGCCAATCCTACTGCCCCCAGATAAGGGACGAAAAATACCTGGGCCCCCTCTTCTTTGCAAAGCTTCATCGCTTCTTTAAGGACAGAAGAGATAAAGAAAAGGATAGGAAACTAAATTTAGCCTTAGAGGGAAAGCTATTCTTCTGCCTTTCTTGCAACAAGTGCAACAACGTATGTCCAAAGGAGGTAAAACCCGCGGACCTCATAAGGGAGCTGTTTTCAGAAGGTTAAAATAATAGCCTATGCCAAGGGTAGGTTTCATAGGCCTTGGGACTCTGGGGAGGGAAATAGCAAAGAGGCTTAAAGGGGAAGGGGTTGAGCTTTTGGTTTGGAACAGAACTTTAAGTAAAGCGAAGGAGTTAGGTTTTGACTACGTAAAAGAGCCCCAGGAACTGCTAAAAGAAGTAGAAACCCTCTTTATTATGGTCTTTGACAGCTACGCCAGTGAAGAAGTAATCTTTGGGAAACTAAATAGGGGTAACTTAAAGGGTAAGGTTATAATAGATATGACCACCAACCACCCCTCCTACACTAAGAGGGCCTTTGAGGAGTTAAAAAAGTTGGGGGCCCACTACTTGGAAGCTCCCGTTTTGGGGAGCGTCCTACCTGCAAGAAAGGGACAACTGACCGTCTTGGTCTCGGGGGAGGAGAAAGTCTTTAAGGAGAAGGAATGGCTCTTTAAAAAGTTTTGTAAAAGCATTTACTACCTAGGGGAGGTTGGTAGGGCGAGCGAGTTAAAACTTATAAACAACTTAGTCCTGGGTGGCTTTATGGCGGTCTTAGGTGAGGCCATAGGGATAGGTTTAAGGGCTGGTTTTGACAAGGAGCTCCTGATTAAGGTCTTAGAGGATGGGGCAGGGAAATCCCTAATTTTGGAGGCGAAAAAGGATAAGATAAGGAGGGAAGACTTTTCAACCCACTTTTCCGTAGATTTAATCTACAAAGATTTACACTACCTTCAAGACCTCCTAATGGCCTTAAAGGGTTTTTCCCTTACGCTACCCGTTGTAAAGGAGGCCTACGGTATTTTAAGGAGTTTAGGGTTGGGAGATAAAGATTTTAGCGTAATTTCAAAGTTCTTAGATTACCTAAAATGTTAGAAGAAAGCTTAAAGCTCTTTTTAAGGGAGGACATACCCTGGGAGGACGTAAGCTCTGAGCTCCTTCCCAAAAGGTGGGTAAGGGCAATAGTTGTTGCAAACTCTGAGGGTGTTTTAGCGGGTTTAGGGCTCTGCTCAAAGGTTTTTAACCTTCTGGGGGGTGCTGAGGTTAAGGCCTTAAAGGGGGAAGGGGAAAGTTTTAAAAGAGGGGAAGTTATAGCCCAGATAGAGGGTGAAGGTAAGGTTATACTTTCGGGTGAAAGGGTCTTTTTAAACCTTTTGAGTAGGATGTGCTCGGTTGCCTACACCACCAAGCTCTTCGTGGAAAGGGTTAAGGGGACGGGGGTAAAGATTTTGGATACGAGAAAGACTACGCCCGGCCTTAGGTTCTTTGAAAAGTATGCGGTCAGAGTTGGTGGAGGGGAAAACCACCGCTACGACCTGTCCCAGATGATTTTAATAAAGGACAACCACAAAAGGATTTTTGGTGGTATAGAGCAAGCCCTTAGGAAAGTTTTAAGGTCAAAACCTTACTGGGCCAAGGTGGAGGTGGAAGTGGAAAACCTTAAAGAGTATGAAGAAGTTTTAAAGTTTAAGGGGATAGATGTAGTTATGCTTGACAACTTCTCACCCCAGGAGGTTAAAGAGGCGGTTTCTAAAAAAGGGGAATTCCTAATAGAGGTTTCAGGAGGAATAAACCTTAACAACGTAAGGGACTACGCCATAAAGGGGGTAGATTTTATATCGGTAGGTGCCCTTACTAAGAATCCGATAGCGGTTGATTTGAGCTTAGAGATACTTACTTAGTATTTCCTTTAACTTCTCCTCCCCCTCAAAGCGGTAAGTATCCTCATCTATCATAAACACGGGTGCCTCCGAGCAAGCCCCTATGCACTGAACCCCAATTAGTTTAAACCTACCGTCTTTGGTCCTTTCACCCAGTCTTACACCTAAGATTCTTTCAAGGGCCTTTAAGAGTTTGTCCTTTTCCAAGAAGTGGCAAACTATACTCGTGCAAACCCTTATCCTATGCCTTGCGGGCTCCTTGTCGTCAAACATATCGTAAAAGGCCAAAACCCCTTCAACCCTGTTTAGGGGAACTCCTAAAAGCTTTGAAAGCTCGGGTAAAACTTCCCTTGGAACGTAGCCGTAGTGGTTCTGAATCTCGTGAAGACATAAGAGGATTGCCTGCTCCCTCCTGGGGAAGTAGTTTATGTGCTCCTCTAACTTTTTTCTAAGGCTTTCTTCAATTACCATAGCTAAGTATTTTAACCCATAACGAGGGCAAGGGCCCCCCTCGCTACAAAAAACTCGTCGGAGGGACTTATAACCACCTTGGTGCAGGAGCGGGGAAGGTTTTCAACCATTTCTAGGGCCTCCCCTTCAAAGCCCAGCAGGAGGGGTTTAAGGTCCTTTAAAAGGCCACCCCCTAAAACCAAGAGGTCTGGATTTAAAAGATGTATTACGTTCATAACGCATACCTTTAAAAGCTCTTTAAAGTTTTTAAAAACTTCCAGGGCCTCCTCCTCACCCTCCAACATCCTTTTGGTTATATCCTTTACCGGTAACTTCCTCCCCGTCCTCTTAAAGTATTCCCTTTCAAGGCCGTAGGAGGATAGGTATGCTTCCGCACAACCTCTCCTACCGCAGTTACACAGCTCACCCCCTACCTTCAAGATGTGGTGCCCTACCTCCATGGCACTCCCGCAGACCCCCTCGTAAATCTTACCGTTTAAAATCAGTCCCGCCCCTAAACCCGTCCCAAGGGCCAGCATAACCATAAACTTGTAATCCTTAAAGTTGTAATACCACTCCCCGTAGGCCCCAACGTTTACGTCGTTTCCCACCACCACCCTTAGGTCACTAAAAAGCTCCTTAAAGTTTATCCCCTCTATGT
>WFPT01000021.1 GCA_015487365.1 Aquificaceae bacterium | reverse complement strand
ACCAAGGCATACCTATTTTTTAATTCATCCAAATCTCCTCCCTTTATGTAAATCTTAAAGACAGTTTTTGAGCCATCATAATAGGGCAGGCCGTAAATGCTTCCAAAAATATAAACTCCCCTTTCATAAAAGTCCTTTAAGTTTGCCCTCCAATAGGCTATGAGGAGGGTAATTAAAAAGATTAGCAGGTAGAGGAGGTCCCTCCTCAAATTTTAACTTGCTTTGCAAAGAATACCTGAGGTATGGAAGTGAGCTCTTTTAAAACTTCCTCTGGGACCTCATCGTCCAAGGCCAAAACCCCCAAGGCCCTACCTCCCCTTTCCTTCCTACCCAGTTCAAAACCCGCTATGTTTATATTGTTTTTACCCAAGAGGGTCCCCACCTTCCCTATAACTCCGGGCTCGTCCTTATTTTCAAAAACCAGCATTATACCCTCTGGCTCAATATCTACCTTGTATTCGTCTATTTGCACTATCCTAAGGAGGTGCCCCTCTAAAACGCTTCCGCTTACACTCTTTCCACCTTCTAAGCTTTCAACCCCTATTAGGTTTTTAAAGTCGTAGGTTTCCTCCGAGGTAAGTTTTTCAACCTCTATTCCCCTTTCCTTTGCCACATAATTTGCGTTTATTAAATTTACGGGCTCATCCACTATAAGGGAAAGGATTCCCTTTAAAACGGATGAGACTATAGGCTCTGAATGTTTTGAAATCTCCCCCCTCACACTTATCCTTAACCTGCCTATCCTACCCTCCGACCACTGGACCAAGAACTTACCCAACTTTTCTCCTAAATCCAAGTAAGGTTTTATTAAGGGTAATACGGAAAGGTCTGGAAAGGGTGCATTTACCACGTGCTCGGGTGTCCTTCCCTTTAAGGCCTTTATTACCTGCTGAGCCACTATAACTCCAACGTTCTCTTGGGATTCGTAGGTGTTTGCTCCTATGTGGGGTGAAAGGGAAACGTTTTCAAACTTTAATAGTTCGTCTATAAACTCCCAGTTTGGAGGCTCCACTGAAAAAACATCTAAACCCACCCCCCTTACCTTACCCAGCTTTAAATACTTTAAAAGGGCCCTTTCGTCTATTATCCCACCCCTTGCACAGTTTATTATATAAACTCCATCCTTCATTACCTCAAACTCCCTTTCCCCTATCATACCCTTGGTCTCCTCCGTCAAGGGTGTGTGGATGGTGATTATGTCAGACTCCTTTAAGAGGGTATAAAGGTCGTAGACCCTCTTTACTCCAAGCCTCTTTGGCTTTTCGTCGGGAATGTAAGGGTCGTAGCACAAAACCTTCATACCAAAGCTCTTACACCTTATGGCTACCTGTGAGCCTATGTTTCCAAGTCCTATTATCCCTAAGGTCTTTCCAAAGAGCTCCGTTCCCATAAACTTCTTCCTGTCCCAGTGGTGCTCCTTTAAGGATTGGTGAGCCTTATGGGAGTTCCTCAAAACGTTTAGCATGTGCATTAAGGTCAGTTCCGTTGCTGCAATAGTATTTGCCCCAGGGGTATTTACAACCAGTATTCCAAGCTTTGAAGCGTATTCCAAATCAACGTTATCCACTCCAACACCCGCTCTGCCTATTACCTTTAACCTCTTAGCCCTACTTAGAAGCTCCCTATTTACCGGAGTCCTGCTCCTTGTAATTATGGCGTCAAAGTCCTTAACTATTTCCAAGAGCCTATCAAAGGGAATCTCCGGTTCATTAGCTACCTCAACGTCCTCCTCCCTTTCCAAAATCTCTATACCCTTTGGGGATATGGGGTCCGTTATTAAAACTCTATACATTTTCTAATCGGTTGCGTAGCTGTGAAGACCAGGGAAGTATAGGTTTATGGCAAAAAAGCATATTAGGACCGCTACAAAACCTATTATGGAAAGGTATGCGGTCCTCTTACCCCTCCAACCCATAATCTGTCTTGCATGTAAGTATGCTCCAAAGAAGAACCAAACTATTAAAGACCAAGTTTCCTTTGGGTCCCAGCTCCAATAGCTACCCCAAGCCTCGTTTGCCCAAGCTGCACCAAGTATTATGGAGGCGGTCCATATTGGGAAGGAGATGGCTATGCTCTTGTAGGTAATTTCGTCTAAGACTTCCTCGGAGGGTAAAAACCTCTTTAACCTATTAAACCTTTTAGAAGTCTTTATTAAGTATGCAACCGAGCTACCAAAGCTCACCGTAAATCCCGCATAGCCTAAAAAGGCGGTTAGAACATGAACGTAAAGCCAATAGCTCCTAAGGGCTGGCATGAGGGGTGTAATTTGTTTGTTGGCCTTAAAGATGGCAAAGGCGTATATAAGGGTTAGGATAGGTAAGGTTAGGGCTCCCAAAACCTTTACCCCATACCTCCTTTCTATGAAAAGGTATAAGGTCCCACCTATGAAGGTCCAAAAGGTTAGAGCCTCAAAGAGGTTACTCCAAGGGGGATGGAAAATTCCCATTTTGTAGGACTGGTAGGACCTACTTACCATAGCCCCAAGGTTTAAAAGGAGGGCAAGGTAGAGACTGAAAGTGGCACTAACTGAGACAACACCTTCCTTTACTATAAGGGAAACCCAGTAGAAGAGACTTGAAAAGGCATAAAGCAGTAGGGCACTCTTGTACCAGAAGGTGTTATCCAAGGGGCTAAGACCTAAGAGTATAGAAAGGATAAGGCCTACTACCAAAAAAAGCAAATCTTTATTCAAGCTCCTCTGTCCTCTTTCCTTAAAGATTACTTCCCTCATAACAACTTTTATTATCCCACACCCAAGGCCAAAACCTTATGACCTGAATCATAGTAAAACTTTTCCATTTGATTAGAATATTATAATATGGTTATCAACATAACTCCTCAAAGGGTAAAGAGCTTGTTAGAAAGCCAGAAGGAAAAAGTGGTCCTTTTGGATGTTAGGAGCTTGGGGGAGCACAGGGAAATTAGGATTCCCAACTCAAAGCACATACCCTTGGACGAGCTAAGGCACAGGTTTAGGGAGCTACCAAGGGATAAGAAGATTATAGTTTATTGCAGGAGCGGAAACAGGAGTGCCTTTGCAACTTACTTTTTAAGGAAGCTTGGTTATGAAGCCTACAACATGGTAGGGGGGATACTCTATTGGCCCTACGAGGTTGAGGGGGATAGGGTTTTAAAGGAGTGAAAACCCTTCCCTTCTTGGGAACTACTCCGCATCTCCCCCTCAGACCCACAGATTGAGCACCTCTTTGAGGTATAGTGTGGATACACAAAGTCTATCGCATATCCATGCTCAAGTGCTAAATACTCTATCCTCTCCTGAATTTTCCTCCTCATCCAGTAGCTAATATGACTATGAATTTTTAAGGTCCATAAGGTGCTTGGGAAGTTTTTCTTTTAGTGATGCCACCACATCTGAGGGTATTTCTTCTCCGCCTTATAGTCATCAAGAACGACCCATTCAATAGCCTTTTTTAGAAATGCTCTATCAAGTTTTTTTACCTGAGGGTGATTATCAAGACCGAGTTCGTAGATTTGGTCCCTGAGGTCGTAAAACATCCAACCATCATACACAAACACATATGGCCTTTTAGTGTTTGGGTAAGAAAGCAAAGCGTCGTATCCCTCTACAAGATTCTTAATATCGCTGAGTTGAGGCTTTGAACCCTTCTTTTTATCCATTCCTCCTTATATTTTATATAAAGCTCGTTATGGATAAAGAGGACCTATCCCAAATAGAGGAGGACTGCAACTGCTATACCTGTAAAAACTTTTCCAAAGCATACCTAAGGCACCTCCTTTTAAGTGAAGAGCTAACCTTCTATACCCTTAGCACCATACACAACCTCTTCTTCTTTAATAGACTTATGGAGGACATAAGGAGGGCCATAAGGGGTGGATACTTTAAGGAGTTTTCCAAATAGTTTTACGGGAAGTTGGAGAGAAAGGTTTAAAACTGTGGTATTATTAAATCTAAGTGAGGTGGAGTGGATGGATGGAAGGAGATTTTGGCTTATGTATCTGCATCCATCGGAGTGGGATGGACGGTTTAGCAATTTTGGATTTAACAGCGGCTTAGAAGCATACCGTTATTTCTTATGTGAAAAAAAAGTAGTAGGTATGGATGTAGGCTGGGATGTTTTTATCAATATCCCATCCTACATCCATACCTACTACTTTTTTT
>WFPT01000020.1 GCA_015487365.1 Aquificaceae bacterium | reverse complement strand
TCTATGAAGAGCTCGTAGAAATTTTGGGGAGGGAGAGGGAAGAGTTAAGGGAGGGGGTAGTTATGTTTGTGGGATTGCAGGGGACCGGTAAGACTACCACCGTTGGAAAGGTAGCCCTATACTTAAAGGGGAAGAACAAAAGGGTGGGCCTGACTACCACCGACACCAGAAGGCCCGCCGCAAAGGAGCAACTAAAAACCTTAGCCCAGAGGATAGGCGCTCCCTTTTACGACTTTGAGGGGAAGCCCGAGGAAATAGCCCAAAGGGCAAAGGAGAGTTTTAAAAAGGAAGGCTTGGATTACCTGCTCCTTGACACGGCGGGTAGGTTGCACCTGGACGAGGAGCTCATGGAGGAGCTAAGAGAAATTGAAGAAAGGGTAAAACCTTCGGAAGTAATTTATGTAGCGGACGCCATGCAGGGCCAGATTGCCCTTGAAACCGCAAAGGCCTTTAACGAAAGGATAAAACTAACGGGGGCTATAATCACCAAGATGGACAGCGATGCTAAGGGAGGGGTGGCCTTCTCTTTAAGGGCCAGCGTGGGTATTCCCATAAAGTTTATTGGGGTTGGGGAAAAGTTAGAGGACTTAGAACCCTTTTACCCCGACAGGATAGCCCAGAGGATTTTGGGCTTGGGTGACATACAGACCTTGGCGGAAAAGGTCTCCCAGGTTGCGGAAGAAGACCAAATCCAGGAGACCGCCTCAAAAATCCTCTCGGGGGAGTTTGACTTGGAAGACTTCAAGAGGCAGGTGGAGCTAATATTAAAGCTGGGGCCCTTGGAAAAGGTTGCCAAGATGATACCGGGCTTTTCCTTAGCTCCCAAGGGCATAAACTTTGAGCAGGGGCAAAGGAGACTAAAAAAGTACCTTGCCATAATAAACTCCATGACCCCCGAGGAGAGGAAAAACCCCAAGATAATAAACAAGAGTAGGAAGATAAGGATTGCAAGGGGTAGTGGAACCAAAATATCCGACGTAAACGAGTTGCTGGAAGCTTACAAGAGCACCAAGAAGTTGATGAAGAAGTTAAAGGGGATGAAACTACCCAGATGGCCTTTTTAGAGGAAGTATTAAGGTCCAAGGACCTAAAAGAGGAGAGGGAAATTTTAAAGGGGAAGGACTTTGTAGGGGCCATAAGTAAAAGAGGAATAAACATAATAGCGGAGGTAAAGAGGGTTTCACCTTCCCTTGGAAAACTCTTTTTTGGGGATGCGGTTAGCTTAGCAAAGGGTTATGAGAGGTCTGGGGCCTGCGCTGTATCGGTTATCACCGAAAGGTTTCACTTTGGGGGCTCGTTGGAGGACTTAAAGAGGGTATCTTTAAACGTTTCCATACCTGTCCTTATGAAGGACTTTGTCCTTTACGAGGAGCAGGTAAGGGTTGCAAAGCTCTTAGGTGCCTCCGCGGTTTTACTGATAGCGAGGGTTTTGGGAAGGGAAAAGCTTAAAGGACTTTTGGAGCTTTGCAACAGGTTGGAGATAACCCCCCTGGTTGAAGTTTTTAACTATGAGGAGGGTTTAAGGGCCATAGAGCTGGGAGCAAAGGTAATAGGTATAAACAACAGGGACTTAAACACCCTCAAAGTGAATTGGAAAAGGTCAAGGGAGTTAATACCGAAGCTAAAAGAGCACTGCAGGGATTGCCTCTTTATAGCAGAGAGCGGAATAGAGAGTAAGGAGCAGATAGAGGAGTTAAAGAAGGTGGGGGCAAGGGCCTTTTTGGTAGGGACTTCCCTCCTTAAATCGGAAAATCCCTTTAAGAAACTGCAAGAACTTTTGGGGGAGGGAAGCCGTTAAAGTGGGAAGCGTAAACGCTCGTATAGGCCCCCGCACTCATAAAGTAAAGGTAGTCTCCCACTTCAAGGGTCCGTGGGAGCTCAACCCTTTCGGCTACAACGTCCATGCCGTCGCAGGAAACCCCCCCTATGAAGAACTCACCCAAATCTCCCTCCTTCGTTGAATAGATGGGATACCTTATTCCCCCCAAAACTTCCGCAAGGCCGTTAAAGACCCCACAGTCTATGTAAAGCCAATCCTCATCCCCCCTCTTGGCCCTCCCTATAACCCTTGTAATGAGCAAACCCTGGTCTCCCACCACCCCCCTACCGGGCTCAATACATACCTCCATGGGTCTTTCGTAGAGGAACTTCCTCAAAAGCCCCTTCAAGTAGTATGCAACGTCTTCAACCTTTAAAACTTCCCTCATATACTTTACCGGAATTCCCCCCCCTAAGTTTAACATGTAAAGCCTTATCCCCCTCCTCCTGCACTCCCTCCAAAGGTTAGAGATTAGCTTTATCCCTATCAGCCAGTTCCTAAGGTTGTTGCACTGGGAGCCCACGTGGAAGGTTATACCGTAGGGAATTAGGGACTTTTCCTTTGCGTATTCCAGTATTTCCAGGGCGGTCTTTAAGTCCGCTCCAAACTTCCTGCTGAGGGGCCACTCACTACCTTCGTTGGGAACCGCTAACCTCACATAAATTTTAGCCCTCTTACAAACCTTAGCTATCTTATCCACCTCGTAGAAGGAATCAACGCAGAGGGCCTTTATTTTCTCCTTACAGGCGTAATCTATAAACTCCATAGGCTTTACGGGGTTGCTACTTATTACCCTCTCAGGACTTACGAACTTTAAAACGTTAGAGAGCTCCTCACCGCTTGCCACCTCAAAGCCACTACCCAGGGAAGATAGGAGTTTTACAATCCTTTGGTCGTCGTTTGCCTTTAAGGCGTAGTATATCTGAAAACCCTTAAAGTTTTCCTTTATTTCCAAAAACCTACCCCTGATGCCCCTTAAATCTAAAAGGAGGAGGGGTGTCTCTTTGGGTTTTAAATAGTCTTTAAGGCTGTCTCTTATACACATCTCCGAGCC
>WFPT01000019.1 GCA_015487365.1 Aquificaceae bacterium | reverse complement strand
TCGGCTCCGTGAGCTTGTAGATTAACTTATCCACCAAAACGAAGTCACCCACCAAAAGCGTTGGCTCCATGGAGGAGGAAGGTATGTTGTAGGCCTGAACTAAGTATGCCCGTAGGAGGAGGACTATTACTATTACAACAGCCCAGTCTATTAGGTTTTTTTTATTCAACTATGTCCAAGATTATCCGTTTGTTGGCCTTCCTCCCCATAGCTCCGAGAATAGTTCGCAGGGCCCTTGCAATCCTACCCTGCTTTCCAATAACCTTACCCAGGTCACCCTTATCCACTTTAAGCTCAATTAGTATGGTGTGCTCCCCCTCAACCTCCTTGACTTCCACCGCCTCCGGCCTATCCACGAGGGACTTTGCGGCAAGCTCAACCAAGTCCTTCATCCTTCCCATCACCCTTCACCTCCATCGTTTTTTTCTCTTTCAACCTTTTTGAAAACGTAGTAATCACCTACCCTCTTTATGGTGTAATCCTTTGGTATTACCTCCTTAAATATTCCGTGGTTTTGCAAGATGGCCTTTGCCCTGTGGGAGATTTCAACCCCCTTTAAGGCCCACTCCTTCACCTTTTCCGGATAAACGCTTAAAAGCTCCTTCCTCTTTGGGTCGTAAGTCCCCAGTATGTCTATATACTTACCCTCCCTCGGGGACTTTGAATCCATAACCACTATCCTGTATATGGGATGTTTCTTCCTCCCAAACTTGGCAAGCCTTATCCTTACCGCCATCTTTTAATATTTTACAGGAAAATTTTTAAAAAGGCAAGCTCTTGTCCTTTAAGTAGTTTATTATGGACTGCCATATTATGAGGCCGTCCTCTGAGGATAGCTCCCTTTCACTGGCCCTCTCCGGGTGGGGCATCAGACCTAAAACATTTCCCTTTTCGTTTAAAACTCCCGCTATGCCTTCAACGGAGCCGTTGGGGTTTTCCAAATACCTTAAAGCTATAAGTTTTTTCTCCTTTAAGTCCTTTAAGGTCCTCTCATCTACGAAGAACCTGCCGTCCCCGTGGGCTATGGGTAGGGTTAGGACCTCCCCTTTCCTTGAAAGGTTTAAGAAGGGATTTTTTTCGTTTTCAACGACGACTTTTACCTTCTTACATATGAACTTTAAGTTTTGGTTCTTTAATAGGGCTCCGGGGAGTAGTTTTAGCTCCGTCAGTATCTGAAAGCCGTTGCATATTCCCAGGACCAGACCCCCTTCTTCTGCAAAGTTGTAAATCCTTTGGGCCAACTTAGTTTTACTGGCCAAGGCTCCGGGTCTAAGGTAGTCTCCGTAGGAAAAGCCTCCGGGTAGTATTAGGCAGTGGAATTGGGATAGGTCCTTTTCTTCATACCAGTATATAAGGTGAGCCTCCTGTTTTAGCAGGTCCCTTAAAACGTACAAGGTATCGTAATCACAGTTGGAGCCGGGGAAGACGCAGATTCCAAACCTCACTTAAAGACCTCCAAAAGCTCCCTTTCTATCTTTTCAAAGCCCCTTAATATTTGAACCTGGGTAACCTTCCTGTTTCCCATAACCTCCCTAAGTTTTTTTTCTAAGAGTATAACCGGGTAAGGGTTTTGGGGTGAGCGCCTGTCAAGGTCTGAGGCAAACTCTGGGAATATACCAGAGGTTAAGTTTGCAAGCTCCTTGGCCTCTTCCACCTTAACGTTTCCGGGTAGCTCAAACCTCATCAGATTTTTATAGCCTTCCCCCTCCTTTAACTTTACGTACCAAACCAGCTTAGAACTTCCCTCCATGGTGTATGTAACTTTAAGGAGGGGTGTCCTGTAAAAGGGTTTTAATTTTAGGGCAAGATTTACCAAATCACCCCTTAAAAAGGTGACCCTCTCTTCCTTTACAAAACCTATTGCGGGTATGGGGCTACTAAAAGGTGCGGGTCCGTCGGTAAATATTAGGTTTGCCTCCCCGTAGTTTTTTTCTAATACCCTTTCTTCTAAATCTCTCATAAGTTGATTTATATAGGTTTCCACCGCCCTATCTTCGGGTAAGGGACTTACCTTGTAGCTCAGGGCCTTTGAAACTTCTATACTTTTACCCTTAACTTCCCTTAAACCCTTTATGAGGAAGAACCTTTCCACTTCCAGCTTTTGGTAGTCTAAGGGGTTAGTCTGATTTAGCTTTAAGGAGACAAAGCCCGCGGATAGGGAGCAAAAGTAGGAGGGGTATAACTCGTAGTTTTTTTCCTCCCCCACCTTTAAGAAGACGCAGAGGTCTAACCTCCTACTTC
>WFPT01000018.1 GCA_015487365.1 Aquificaceae bacterium | reverse complement strand
TTTAAAGGTAAAGGGCATAAGGGAGGTAAAGAGGACTCCCGACAAAAGGTTAGAATTTACCTTGGAGTTTTAAAAAAACCTACCAAAAAGTAGGGCTCCTCCACCTTGTTCAGAATCTCTTTCAACTTCTTCCTGGAAGCTATGACCTTACCGTCCTCGCTGTAAGTGGTCCCCGTGTAGTGGAAGAACTTTAAAAGCTCCCAGCCCTTAAAGGGTATTTCTATTTTCTTTACCTTGTAGGTGCTCCCCTTTAAAACCTTTAAAACTTCCTCTAAGCTGGGGAAGGGGAAGTTAAACTCCTTCAAGGAGCCCTCCAAGGGCAAGGCTATGGCGTAGTTTTTACATACCCTTAAAATTTCCCCCAGAGTTACTTCCAGGTTGGTCCAGTGTAGGACGAAGTTGCTAACGCACCAGTCAAAGGACTTATCCTTAAAGGGTAAGGAGTGCGCATCCCCTAAAACTTTAAGGCCCTCAAAGCTTTTAAGCATTTCAAAGCTAATGTCTAAGCTAACCACCCCCTCCCCCAAGGTTTTCCTCAAAAGGCCCGTTCCACAACCTACGTCCAGAACCCTTCCCTCAACCTTTGCAAAGTTTAACAGCTCCTTCAAGCTCTCCTTCTGAGGAATGGCCCAACACTCGTAGGTCTTTACGCACCTTGAAAACTTCCTTATTAGGAGGGCTCGGTTCAAAGGAGGTGCCCCATCTTGTCCCTCTTGGTCTGTAAGTATATTCTGTTGTGAGGGTTTGGCTCAACTTTGAGGGGAACCCTTTCTACTATCTTTAAGCCAAAGCCTTCCAAGGCCACTATTTTCCTGGGGTTGTTGGTTATGAGCTTCATCTTCCTAACCCCCAAATCTAAGAGAATCTGGGCCCCAACCCCGTAATCCCTAAGGTCCGCGGGGTAGCCGAGCTTCTCGTTTGCTGAAACCGTATCATACCCCTCGTCTTGGAGGGCGTAGGCCTTTATCTTGTTGGCTATGCCTATACCCCTACCCTCGTGCCCCAGTATATAAACTAAAACTCCCTTCCCCTCCTTGCTTATCATCTCCAAGGCCCTTTCAAGCTGGGGCCTGCAATCGCACCTTAAAGACTTAAAGACGTCCCCCGTGAGACATTCAGAATGGACCCTTACCAGAACGGGCTCGTCCTCTTCCCACTCACCCATGGTCAGGGCTACGTGCTCCTGGCCCGTCAGTTTATACTTGAAGGCATGGACTTTAAAGTTTCCCCAAGGGGTTGGTAGGTTTGCACTGGCAACCCTTTCTACCAGCCTTTCCTTTTTCAGTCTATACCTTATGAGGTCCGCTATCGTTATTATCTTTAGGTCGTGCCTTTTGGCAAACTCCACCAAATCCGGGAGTCTTGCCATGGTCCCGTCGTCCTTCATTATCTCACACAAAACCCCAGCTGGATAAAGACCCGCAAGCCTTGCTAAATCTACGCTGGCCTCCGTGTGTCCAGCCCTCTCCAAAACTCCACCCGGTCTGGCCCTCAGGGGGAAAACGTGGCCGGGTCTTATAAAGTCCGAGGGTTTTGCGGAGGGGGAGATGGCCAGCTTTATGGTCTTTGCCCTGTCGTAGGCGGATATTCCGGTGGTAGTTCCATACTTGGGGTGGGCGTCTATGGAAACGCAAAAGTAGGTCCCCTTGGGGTCCGTATTCCTGTGGGCCATGGGGTAAAGGTCCAGCTCGTCGCACCTTTGGGGGGTTAGGGCCAAGCATATTAGCCCCCTGCCGTATTTGGCCATAAAGTTTATAATCTGGGGGGTTACCTTCTCCGCGGCTACCACCAAATCCCCCTCGTTTTCCCTGTCGGGGTCATCTACCACTATTACGGGTTTTCCCTTCCTTATGTCCTCTAAGGCCTCCTCCACGCTGTTAAGCTTTATTTCCATCTTTCAAGGGCCTTTAAGAGGAGCCTTACCTGCTCTTTGTTTAGGACTACCTTCCCCCCAAAGTCGTCCCTAATTACGACCCTATCCTTTAAGAGCTCCACCTCTGGACACCTACAAGAGGGTGGGGAGCATAGAACTATCCTCTTTCTCCTCATAGTTATTAAATATATTCCCTCAAAGGCCCGTAGATATTTCCACTATCGGGAGTATCACGCTTATGACCACCAAAGCCACCACAAAGCCAACCAGCAGTATGCTCAAAGGCTCCACCAACCTAACCCAGAGCTCCACCTCCCTTAAAGCCCTTTTGGTGTAGCTCTCTTCCATTAATTCCAAAATCCTTTCAAGCTCACCGCTGATTTCCCCCGTTTCCAGGAGGTTTATAAAGTCCTCGGGTAGGACTCCCCTCTCCTTTAAAGCCCTACTTAGGCTCTTACCCCTTAAAACTTCCCCTTCTACCCCCCATAGCCTCTTTTTAAGGTAGGGGTTAGTTAGGGAGGAGATGGCATATTGTAGGCTTAAATCTATTGGATTTGCGGAAGAAAGCATTAGGTTTAAGACTTTGCAAAACCTTGCCAGCTCAAAGTATAGGATTATTTTCCCAATTAAAGGCGCCTTCAAGGATAGCTCCCCAAGCTTTTCCCACAGATTCTTATACTTAAACTTTAAAAGGATTAGAAGGAAGGGGAGGCCTAAGGCAAAGAGGGTAAGAAGGGTAAAGAGTTTTACCACGAGCTTTGTTATTAAGGGTAGCTCCTTCCCAAAGCCCTTCAAGACATCTTCAATCTTTGGTATCACCAGCTGGGTGCTCAAAACTATGGCAAGGAAGCTAAAAGTTATTACCACGGAAGGATAAATTAGGGAGGATGTAAGCCTCCCCCTAATCTCTGAAAGCTTTAACAGGAACTCCCCCGCGGACTTAAAGATTAATTCAAGGTTTTCTCCCCTCTGGGAGCCCCTCAACATCTGACAGAAGAACTGGGGGAATACGCCTACCGATGAAAAGGCCTCACTTACGCTAACTCCCCTTTCCACCTTTTCCTTTACGGAAATTAAGGAGGAGGAAAGGAGCTCGTTATCTACCTGTCTGGAAACCAGCTCCAAGCTCTTGGTAAGGGGAAAGCCCGAATAGAGGAAGGTGGCAACCTGTATTAAAGAAAAACCGAGCTCTTCCTCCGAAACCCCGCCAAAGATTTTTAGTTCAAAGCTCCTCCTCTCCTTTACAGAGTAAGGCAGTAGCCCCTCCTCCCTCAACTTCTTTAAAGCTTCCTCCTTTGAAGTGGCATAAACCCTCCCCTTTATCCTCTTACCCCTTTTGTCTAAACCCTCGTATTCAAAGAGCCTTGCCATCAGTCGTAATATACCTTTAAGGGCTCCTCCTTCCTACCAACGTAAGATAGAGCGCACTTACTGACCCTCTTTAAGTTTCCACCTTCCTTTAAGAGCATTACCGAGTAGGGGGGTAGGTTTTCCTCCTTCCTCCTTTTAAGCTCCTCCCTTAAAAATTCCCTTACATCCTTTAAATCTATCTCCTCCTTGAAGAAGCTTTGGACGAAGACCCTCCGCGAGCTTATGAGACTTTCGTAGATTAACTTGTAAGCACTGTAAAGGCCAAAGACAGGTATGGAGAGGATGTGGTCCACGCTAACTATTAAGCTCGTTGAAAACCTTTCAAAAATTCTTGGACTTAAATCGCATTCAAAGTGGGGAAACTCCTCCATCACCCTGTCCAAACCAAAGCCCACACTCCTTAGACTTGAACCACACCTTGGACACTTAAAGCTTTCTAACTCCTTATGGCATAAGGAGCATAGGACTTTATCCCCCTTAAAGTAGGTGAGGAGGTTTCCACAGTTGGGACAGAGGGAGAGGAAGTTACAGAGGGGACAAAAAGCATAACCGTAGCCCCTCTTTGGAACTATCAGTAGGACCTTCCCCCTCAGTTGCTTTAAAACCTTTGGATTTATAAGCTTTCCCCTAACCTTCTCCACCACCTCCAACCTTCTACCTTCCAACTTAAAGAACCTCTCCCTTAAAAGCCCCTCCTCCACCAACCTGTAAGTCTTTAAGGTCGGAAGGGTTGCTATCACCACAAGTTTAGCCTTGGTTTCTTCTTTTAAGTAAAGGAGGTAGTCCCTTAAATCGTAAAGCTCGGGTATGAGGTAAGGGGTCGTGTCCCAGTAGGCTATGCAGGAGAGTTTCTTAAAGGGGGCGGTTAAAACCCTGTAAGAGCCTACCATTAGGTAGTTTTCCTTTAAGGCCTTAAACCAGCTCTCGTAAAGCTCAGGACCTTCGAGCCTTGAAAGGTTTAAGAGTCTGTCTCCAAACCTTTTAAGGAGCAAACCTTCAAGGTTTAAAAGGACCCTCCTTGAAGGGACGAAGAATAAAACAGAGCCCCTCTTTAAGCATTCTTCCAGCTCCCTTAAAAGATGGCTTAAACTCTTTAAAAGGTCCCCCCAAAGGAGCAGGTCCTCCCCTTCCAAGTTTCCGTAGTAGGTAGGAGGCTCTGAGAGCTTTAAGGTATCCTTGGGAGCCTTCACCTCCTCAATCACCAAACCCCTTTTTATTAGGGAGTTTAAAGTTTTTAGGCTAAAACCCCTTTGCTTTACCTGGCTCAGTTCAAGCCCCCCCTCCTCCAAAAGGATTTGTAATAGCTCCCTCTGCTTTGGACTAAGGCCCTTGGCCTTTGAGCCTACGGGTATGAAGAACCTCTTTAAAACCTTTGAAAAATCCCAAAGCTCCACCTCCTTAAATATACCCTTCTTCTTTAAAAGCTCCAAAAGTTTTAGCTCCCCTTTTTCCTTTACTTCATCTAAGAAAATCTTACCTTCCCTTGAATACTTTTCATACACTTCCCTCAGTTTTCCAAAGAGTGCCCTTTCGTCTTTAAGGATTAGGACCTTCCTCCTCTTCCAGTTAAAGAGCTCGGGTAGTATTCTAAAAAGGAGGCGGGGGTAAGGCTCACAGTAATCCTTCGCAAAGGACTTTAAGGCCTTAATCTGGTAAGGTGTTATTACCCTCTCCGAGTCGGGTATTTCCAGAGCTTCAAGGTTTGGATACTTACAATTGCCGACAATAAGGGCGGTCCTACCGTCCTTGGTTAAAACCCTATAACCTATTAAGTCCCTTGGTGCCCCTTTTAACTTTATACAGTAAGTTCTGCCGTTGGGCAGGGCAACCTCAAACATAAAAGTAAAATTCCTCTAAGACCGAGTAAAGGGGGCCGTTGGGTGTTAGGGTGCTCTTTATGAGGGCAACCTTATTTACTTCCTCCTCACCAAATTCATAGTTTTTATACTTCTTCATCAGGGCACTCAGCTCCTTAGTCCTTACCTCCTTTATCCTACAAATGGTTAGGTGTGGATAAAAGGGCTTACCCTTTGCCCTTACCCCTACCCTCTTGTTTAAAAGCTCCACCTCCCTGGCCACCCTCTTTAAAAGGTTTGAGCCCTCCGAAACCCCTATCCACAAAACCCTCGGATTTTTCCTGTCCGGGAAAACCCCCAAGGACTTATAAACTACCTTAAAGGGTCTAAACCTCTTAGCCACCTCCGAAAGATTTTTTATTAGCTCAAAGACCTTGTCCCTTTCAACCTCCCCGAGAAACTCATAAGTTATGTGAAGGTTGTAAGGCTCAACCCACTTACCCTTTAAGAAGGGCCTCGTTTCCCTCTCAATCTCCTCTATCTTATCGTAAAACTTTTGGCTTGCAAAGTATCCTATAAATAACCTCAACCTAAGTTCTATTATAATAGAAGGGGCTATGAAGGTTGTAGCAAGGAGTGTAAAGGTTGAGGTTGTAGGGGAAATAGTTAGGTGCAACGAAGGGGAGAGCTCCAAATTTTATTGCCTCAGAGTTAGGATACACTTTGATAACGGAAAGGTGGTAGATTACCTCTTAAAGAGTCACAAGGAAAAGAAGGGTCTTGAAAACTTCTTACAGAACAAGAAGGGCTTGAAGGAAAGGTTAGAAAGGTCATTCCTTTTGGACGAGAGGGGGAGAGTCATATTTGACTACAAAAACCTTTAATGATTTCGGTAATCCTAACGGTAAGGAACGGTGAAAGGTTTATAAAGTATTCTTTAAAATCCGTTTTAGAGCAAACCTATGAAAACTTTGAAGTTTTAGTAATAGACGATGCATCCTCCGATAAAAGTCTTGAAATTGTTAAAGGCTTTAAGGATAAAAGGGTAAAAATTTTTAGAAATGAAAGGAGAAGGGAGAGGGTATTTTGTAGAAACTTAGGGATAAGGGAAAGTAAAGGTGAGCTCCTTTGCTTTTTAGATTACGATGACGTTTGGGAGAAAAATCACTTAGAAGTTTGTTTAAAGGAGTTGAAAAA
>WFPT01000017.1 GCA_015487365.1 Aquificaceae bacterium | reverse complement strand
TTTAAGGAGGGAGGGGGTAAGGGAGCTAAAAGGGGTTTTGTACGATTTAGGTGTTTCCCTCTATCAGATAAAGGCCAACAGGGGCTTTTCCTTCTTTGACGACAACTTAGACATGCGTATGGATAGATGGACGAAAATAACCGCGGAGAAGGTGATAAACGAGTTTCCAAGGAGGGAGCTTGAAAGGATAATAAGGGAATTGGGGGAGGAAAGGTATTACAAAAAAATAGTTTCCGCCATCTTGGAGCACAGGAAGAAGAAATTAATAAAGAAGGCTAAGGAGCTATCCTCCCTCGTTGAAAGGGTAGTTCCTAAGAGGGGAAGGCTTCACCCCGCCACCAAAACCTTTATGGCCCTAAGGATTTTCATAAACGATGAGCTAAACTCCTTAAAGGTTTCCTTGGAGAAGGTGGTAAATTATTTAAGCTCTGGAAGTAGGATAGCCCTTATAACCTTCCACTCCTTGGAGGATAGGGTAGTTAAGGGATTTTTTAAAAATAGGGAAGATTTTAAACTGATAGCTAAGCTAAAACCCTCCTTGGAGGAAGTTAGGGAAAATCCCCCTTCAAGGAGTGCAAAGCTGAGGGTCTATGAGAAGGTATAAAGACTTTATATGTAAAGAGTGTGGTTATAGGAGTCCCAAGTGGTTGGGTAGGTGTCCATCCTGCGGTAGCTGGGACAGCTTTAACGAGGAAGGGGAAGGGCCTTTTCCTTTGGTAAAACCCTTAAAGGAGTTTAACGGTGAAAAAGTAAGGCGTCTAAAAACGGGCTTTAAAAACCTTGACGAGGCCCTAAACGGGGGTTTGGTGGAGGGCCAGGTAGTTCTAATCTTTGGTGAGCCCGGGATAGGTAAATCAACCCTCCTCTTACAGGTTTGTGACAGGTTTTCGGAGGGAGAGGTTTTGTACGTTTCGGGGGAAGAGTCTAAGGAACAGGTGTATTTAAGGGCAAGGAGGCTAAACCTTAAAGGGGACTTCCTATTCTTGGCCCAAACCCACCTTGAAAGCCTCCTGGAAACCGTCTTAGAAGTTAAGCCCAAGCTTTTGGTAATAGATTCAGTTCAAACCCTGCACTCTGATAGAGTGGAATCCTCGCCCGGCTCCGTTTCCCAGGTGAGGGAGTGCAGTTTTAGGATAGTGGAAGTTTGTAAGGAGCTTGGGACCTGCGTCTTCTTGGTGGGTCAGGTAAACAAGGAGGGGAATGTAGCGGGGCCGAAGGTCTTAGAGCACGTGGTGGATACCCTTTTGAGCTTTGAGGGGGAAAGGCAAAACTTTTACAGGGTTGTTAAGGTGATAAAGAACAGGTTTGGGAGCACGGGTGAGATAGGGGTATTTAAGATGGGGGAGAGGGGTTTGGAGGAGGTTCCAGAGCCCTCCGAATTCTTCTTAAAGGAGAGGCTTCACCAACCCGGTAGCGTCGTCTATCCCTATACGGAAGGAAGTAAGCCCCTCTTGTTGGAGGTCCAGTCCCTGGTCTTACCCAGCCTCTACTCCTCACCCCAGAGGAGGACCTACTGCTTTGACCCAAACCGCCTGGTTATGATTCTGGCCATTTTGGAAAAGAGGGCCAAGGTATTTTTAAGGGACCAGGACGTATTCTTAAACGTGGTGGGAGGGGTTGAGGTAAGGGAGCCCTCCGCGGACCTGAGCGTAGCCCTTTCCGTTGTTTCCGCAAAGGTTGATAAGGCGGTTCCAGAGGACCTAATAGCCTTTGGGGAGCTGGGTTTAGGGGGTGAGGTTAGGGCGGTCCATTTTTGTGAATACAGACTCATGGAAGCAAAGAGGTTTGGCTTTAAAAAGGCCATAATACCAAAGGGCTGTGAGCTCCCAGAGGAGTTAAAGGAAGGCCTTGAAATCTTTAAGGTAAGACACATTAAGGAGGCTTTGGAGGTTTGCTTTGAGGGTATTAATAGTTGAAGATGACAGATTGCTGGGGGAAACCTTAAAGGAGGTTTTGGAGGGTGAAGGCTTTGAAGTGGTTTGGATTAGGGATTCTACCCTGGCCTTAGAAACTTTTAAGAAAAATCCCTTTGACCTGATAATATTGGACCTGATAATGCCCAAGAAGAGAGGTGAGGAGCTTTTAAGGGAGGTGAGGGAAATGGACGAGGACGTTCCCATAATAGTTCTTACCGCAAAGGCAAGGCTTTACGACAAAAAGGTTTGCTTTTCCTTGGGTGCGGACGACTACATAACAAAACCAGTAGAAATGGAGGAGCTCCTCCTGAGGATAAGGGCGGTTTTAAAGAGGGCAAGGCGCTCCGACATAGTAAAGGTTGGCGATACTAAGATAAACTTAAAGGAGGGATACGTGGAAAAGGAAGGAAGGATTTACGTCCTTTCAAAGGTTGAGCTTGAAATTTTAAAGGTTTTAACCCAAAACTTAGGTAAGGCGGTCAATAGCAAAGAGATAATACCAAAGGTTTGGGGAGATAGGGAAGTTTCCGACAGCCTTTTAAGGGTTTATATAAAAAGGCTTAGAAAGCTCCTACCCATAGAGAACTTAAAGGGAAGAGGTTATAGGCTAAGACCCCTCTAAAAATCCCTATCAATTATTTGTTTTGCCAACTTTTCAATCCTTTCCCTGTAAGGATTTTTTGGAAATTCCTTTAAAATTTCCAAGGCCCTTTGAACTTCCTCCTTTGCCCTCTCTTTGGTGCGCACCCCTCCACCAAGCCTTATTACTTCCTCCACCAGCTCCCTAACCCCCTGACCCTTCCTTAAAACTTCCTCCACCCACTCTTTACTTATCTTTTCCAAAACGCTTATTAAAGGATAGGTGCATTTACCTTCCTTCAAGTCGCTGGCTACGGGCTTACCCAGCCTTTCCTCCACCCCCAAGTAGTCCAGGA
>WFPT01000016.1 GCA_015487365.1 Aquificaceae bacterium | reverse complement strand
GTTCCTAATGTGCCGTTGTGGAATTTAAACATGACTGCCCCCGCAACGAGCGTGATATAGTTCGTCGGTTCCTAATGTGCCGTTGTGGAATTTAAACACTTCTGAGAGCTCTTGTGCAGTTTCAAGCTCTGCTTGTTCCTAATGTGCCGTTGTGGAATTTAAATTAGCTTGGTTTCTTCCACCTTTCTATTCCTTCGTATATAACCGGTATTACAAAGAGGCTCAAAGGTAGTGCGGTAAATATACCCCCTATTACCGCAATAGCCATAGGTTTTCTTATTTCCGCGCCAGCGGTTAGACCTAAGGCCACCGGTATGAGGGCAAAGACTATCGTAAGGGTAGTCATAAGGATTGGTCTTAACCTCTCCTTCCTTGCCCTTAAAATGGCTTCCCTTATGGGGTAGCCTTCTTTCCTCAATTGCACTATTCTCTCTATAAAGAGAACCGAGTCCCTTGCCACTATTCCCACCAAGAGTATTATTCCAAAGTAGGAGGGAACACTTAAAGAGGTGTTGGTAAAGTATAGGAGGCCAAAGGCTCCCGAGGTTGCAAGGGGTAAAGTCAAAAGGACCGTAAAGGGGTGTATTAAGCTTTCAAAGAGGGAGGCAAGGACCATATAAACACCTATTATGGCAATGATTAGTGCCTTGAAGAGATTCTTAAAGGCCCTCTTAAACTCTTTGGTATAACCTGAGACCTCGTAGGTATATCCGGGAGGTAAAATCCTCTTTAATATACTCTCTACCTCCCTTACCGCTTCCCCTTGGGACTTATTGACCAAGTTTGCGTAAAGGATAAAGGAATATTGGCGGTTAAACCTGTTTATGGTTTCATAACCTGAGGAAACCTTATAGTCTATTAGGTATGCCAAGGGTATGAGCTTACCTTCCCTGCTCCTTACATAAACCCTTTTTAGGTTGTCCAAGTCCTTTAAAAAGTCCTCGGAGGCCTTAACCTTTATGTCGTAGGTTTCCGAGCCAAAGTCAAAGGTCCCCACCTTAAAGTCCCCAAAGAGGGCCCTTAGGGTTGAAGCTATATCGTAAACGCTAACCCCAAGCTCTTCCGCCCTACGCCTGTTTATGTATATCCTCACCTCAGGCTTATTTACCCTAATGTCCGTATCTACGTCCGCATAACCTCCCCTCCTCTTTAACTCCTCCGTTAGTTTCTTTGCTATCTTCCTAAGCTCCTCCAAGGAGGGCCCCTTTATTACGTATTGGAGGGAAACCATCCTACCCGCCCCCGCACCTACCACCGAGGGCCTTTCCACGCTAACCTTTAAGTCTTCAATCTTTTGTAGCCTTTCCCTTACCAGCTCCATAACCTTTACCTGATGGGGCCTCTTCCTTCTATCAACGAGCTTTACGAATATAACCCCTCCGTTCTTCCCAGCTCTACCAAAGATTCCTTGGCCAAAGGAAATGGAATACTGCTCTATATAGGGTATGGAGTTTAAAACCTTTTCAATTTCCCTGGCCTTCTGGTTGGTGTATTCAAGGGAGGAGCCTATCGGGGTTTCAAACCTTATCATAAACCTACCCTCGTCTATTACGGGGTGAAACTCCTTCTTGGTTAAACCCGCAAACTCACAGCCCACCAGAACGCTTAGAAGGGAAACGGTTAAGATGGTTTTTTTGTGCTCTAAGGCCCACTTTAAGGCAAGGTCAAACCTTTCCTCAAAACTCTCGTAAGCCCTCATAAAGAAGTTCTTCCTCTGGACCCTTACGAGCCTAGCTGAGAGCATGGGTGTAAAGGTTATGGAAACCAAGTAGGATATGGCTATTGACAAAACTATGGCGGTGGCAAAGTTTGAGAGGAATTGGCCTATTACCCCCTTTAAGAAGATTATGGGAACAAATATAACTATGAGGGATGCGGTTGAGGCCAGTATGGCAAACATAACCACCTGTGTCCCCTTATCGGAGGCTTCCAAGGGTTTAAGCCCTTCCTCCATCCTCCTGTAAATGCTTTCTAAGACTACTATTGCGTCGTCTATGACCAAGCCTATGGCCACCGCAAAACCTATTAAACTTATCATGTTTAGGGAAAAGCCCATCCTGTCCATGAAGAAGATGCTCCCAAAGACGGATATGGGTATGGCCAAAAAGGGTATGAGGGTGAATTTAAAGGAGCCTAAGAATAAAAAGACCGCAACACCCGCCAAAAAGCTACCTATTACTATCTCCTCGGTAGCTTCCCTCACCGCCCTCTTTATAAACTCAGAAGAATCGTAATTTATGCTAAGGTGCATACCCTTTGGAAGCTTTCTTTCAATCTCCTTTAACTTTTCCTTTACCCTGTTTGCGGTCCTTACGGTGTTGGTCTTAGACTGCTTATAGACAATAATGGCTATGGCCCTTTTACCCTTAAAGCGGGTTATGCTCTTTTCCTCGTCAAAGTCAAACTTAACCTTTGCAAGCTCTGAGAGCCTTAAATCTTCCCTAACCTGTATATTCCTTAAATCCTCCTCACCCCTGACCTTGCCGTAAAGCCTAAGGAGGTAATCCCTGTCCCTTCCATGAATTTCACCCGAAGGTATTTCCAGGTTGTTTGCCTTTATTACATTTACTACGTCCAAGGGGGTTAGTCCATAGCCAAAGAGCTTTTCAGGCTCTAACCTTACCCACATTACCAGGTCCCTGTAACCCCCCAAATCCACCTCTCCCACCCCGTTAATCTTTTGTAGCTCCCTTTGGACCAAGTTTTTAGCGTAGTAGGAAAGCTCCTTAAAGGAAACATTATCGTCTCCATAGAGCAGGATGGCCATTATGGGTGCGGCGGAGGTATTTACCCTTAAAATGAGGGGCTCCTGAGTTCCCTCTGGAAAAAAAATCTTGGCCCTCTGGACCGCATCCCTTACCTCCTCAACCGCGGTATCTATGTTCTTATCAAGGTCAAAGATTATAACTATCTGAGATAGGCCTGCGGAGGAGCGGGAGATGATAGCTTCTATTCCACTTATGGTGGCAAGCTCATCCTCTATCCTCTTGGTTATACTCCTGTCCACCACATAGGGGGTTGCACCGGGTAGGACCGTTGAAATGGCTACCATGGGGAAATCTACGTCGGGAAACCTGTCCCTTGGCATGTTTATGTAAGAGTATATTCCCAAGAGCAAGAAGGAGAGCATGAACATCCAAGTGGTTATGGGCCTTTTTATAAAGAACCTGTGCATGGTAAGGAGTTATTATAGCATACCTGATTTTAAAATCAGGTTGGAGAGCCTCTCCCTGACTTCAAGGAGCTTGTCCCTTAATCTTTCTTCCCCCAGAGCCTTTGAGAGTAATGGTAAGTCCTCCTCGTACAAAAGGGAAGTTTCCCTTTCCCTTAAAATCCTTACTCTGGTCTCCAAGCTCCTTAAAAAGAGGTAATCTCGGTAAATATTTGGGTCAAAACTTTTTAGTAGCTTTAAGGTGGAGGGCTCCCTAATTTTCTTTTTTATACTTAAAACCTGTGCGTAAAACTCACAGTCTATCAGGCTACCCTTACCCAGTTTCAGGTCATAAACCCCTTTCCTTTCCTTGGAAGCCTTTAAGAGTTTTTTCCTCATATCTATTACCTCTTCAAGGTTTAGCTCCCCTGAGAACAAAAACTCCTCTATCGCATCCCTTAAACTGTCCTCCCCCAGGAGGTGCCTACTCCTTACCCAGGCAAGTCTTTCCCAGGTCCTCGCCTTTCCCTTAAAGTATTTAAGAAAATATTCAAGGCTCTGTAAAAGCTCCCCTCCGCTACCCATGGGCCTTAGCCTTAAATCCACCGTGTAAAGGTTACCGGAGGGAGTGTAGAGGATTAACTCCCTTAAAAGCTCCCTTACCTTCCCAAGGGCCTTCTCTTTGCTCCCGTGGTTTAAGACAAAGATTAGGTCTAAGTCCGAAAAGTAGGTTATTTCCTTACTCCCAAACTTACCTAAGGCGTAAAGGCTTACTCCCTCCATACCCATCCTCTCCCAAAGGCTTTCTAAGATTACCTCCGCAAGCTCCGAGAGGGCATTAAATAGTTTTTTAAGTTTTTCCTCCTCCTCCTCTTCCCTGGTAAGGTATAAAAGTCCTAACCTAACCTCCCAAACCCTCTTAAAGCTCCTGTAAATTTCCCTCTCTTCCTTTTTTAGGTACCTTAGGTATTCCCTTAGCTCCCTTTTTAATTCCTCCTTTCTGGGAAAGTCCTGATAGAGGGTTAAAATGTCATCCACCAGGTCCGGATTTTGGGCTATCAGGTGGGAAAAGTATTGGGAGAAGGTAAAGACCTTAAATAGGAGCTCCAAAACCTTGTCCTTGGAAAGGATAATCCTTTTGCCCGAATCGTTGGAAACAAACTTTACAAAGTTTTTAACCCCCTCCTCCTTGTTGGGAAGACCCTTAACCGATTCTATCAGCTTAGAGATTACCTCTATTAGCCTTAACTTTTCCTTCCCCAAGCTCCTTTCACAGAGTGAGGTTAGGAGCTTTGCCAAGCTACCCCCTTGGGAAAAACCGTATTCCCTTAGAATTTCCCTCAAATTCTCTTCACCCTTTAAGAGGGCCTCACCTACCTCGTTGAGTTTAACCTCCTTCTGGGGTAGCAACCTATTAAAGTGTTTCCTTACCACCTCCTGGTTTTTCCTTAGCTCCTCCAAGAGCTCCCCTTTAAAAAGGTCCTTTAAGCTTTCTACCTCCCAATCGCTCAGTCTATGGGTCTGGTAGCACTTTAAGAGTTGTAACCTGTTTTCCAGCTTTCTTAAAAAGGTGTAGGCCTTTAAAAGCTCCCTGAACTCAGAGTCTGTAATTATTCCCCTCTGGTTTAGCTTCCAAAGAGCTAAGAAGGTATTCTTTTCCCTCAAAAACTCATCCCTGCTACCAAAAAATAGGACCAAGCTCTGGACGAAGAATTCAAGCTCCCTTATCCCACCATAACCCGTCTTTAAGTTAAAACCCCCCAAGGACTTACCCTTGGTGTGAGCCTCCAGCTTCTTCTTTAAGATTCTCATCTCCTCTATTAAGCTGTAATCGGTTGCCCTCCCAAAGACGAAGGGTTTTACCACTCCCTCGTAAAACCTTCCGTATAGCTCCCTATCCCCAGCGCAGTAGCTGGCCCTAAGGAGGGCAAACCTTTCCCAAGTTCTTGCGTAGGATTCGTAGTAGAATTCCGCAAAGTCTAAGGAAACGCTAAGGTTGCCCCTCTTCCCAAAGGGTCTCAGGTCAAGGTCTATCCTGTAAGGCTCCCCCTCCTCCGTCCCCTCGTTAAAGACCCTTAAAAGCTCCCTAAAAAACTTCCAGTATTCCTCCTCCCTACCCCCTTGGGCGTGTAAGAACATAAGGTCTAAGTCCGAGTAGTAGTTTAGCTCGTAGCTCCCAAGCTTTCCAAGGGCAACAACGCAGGCCCTTAAATCCCCCCAACTTCTTCTTAACTCCTCGTAGGCAAACTCAACCAGTGCATAAGCCAGCTCCGAATACTCCCAGAGTATTTCCCTGTAATCTTCCCCAAAGCTTAACTCCTTTATAAAAATCCTAAGGAGCTCCCTGTGCCTGTAAAAGGCAAGGAGCTCTGAAAGCTTTTTAAACTGGCTCCTATACTCCCCAAGCTCCTTTAAGTAATCCCTCCTCCCCTTCCTTAAATTTATCTCTGATAATACCCTTACCTCCTCCGGGTGCCTTTTTAAGAACTCCCTCAGGCAGGGGGAAAGGTTAAAAACCCTTTGTAGGACTTTCCTAACCTCCTCGGGGGAAGCCTTTAAAAGCTCTTCAACCATAAATTATAATCTATGGGCACCTACAAAAAATTTGCTATAATTGTTGGGGTCTTTATACTGGGTATGGTCATGGAGGCGGTCCTTTCAAGGATACCTTTGGGCAACAGGATAGCGGTGTTGGAGGTAGAAGGGGCCATAACGGACCCGGAGTTTGTTGTAAAGAGCTTGGAAAGGTTAAAGAAGGACGGTAGTGTAAAGGCAGTGGTCCTAAGGGTTGAAAGTCCCGGGGGCTCTATCGCAGCCTCCCAGGAGATATTCAGGGAAATAGAAAGGTTTAAAGAGAGTAAAAAGCCCGTAGTGGTTTCCATGGGGAATATAGCCGCCTCAGGGGGCTACTACATATCCCTCCCCGCGGACTACATAATGGCAAACGAGGGGACCGCAACGGGTAGCATAGGTGTCTTAATAGTCCATGTAAGTATGAAAAACCTTTTCAGTAGGTGGGGCATAGAGGTAACCTCCATAAAGTCGGGTAAGTTAAAGGACAGTCTTCAACCCTTTAAGGAATTGACCGAAGAGGATAAAAAATACCTAAAAGCGGTGATAGAGGAGGCCTACGAGCAGTTCTTAAAGGCGGTATTAAAGTATAGGAAGGGTAAGGTTGATGAGGAAAAGTTAAGGGAGGTGGCGGACGGAAGGGTAATCCTTGGAAGTGAAGCCCTAAAACTGGGTCTAATAGACGGAATAGGGAACCTTGAAGATGCCATAGAGAAGGCAAAGGAGCTGGCAAAGGTTAAGGAGGCGAGGGTCTTTTACCTATCCCCAAAAAAGGGAATCCTAAAAAGGTTGCTTGGAAGTGAGTCCCTCTTGATGAAGCCAGGCCTATACTACTTGGCCCAATTTTAAAATGGCCAGAGTTGGCTTTATCTACGACCCCCTCTACCTCCTCCACGACAAGGAGGGCCACCCCGAAAACGGTAAAAGGCTTGAAACCATCTTAGAATACTTAAAAAAATCGGGGATGGAGAAGGAGGTGAGCCTTTTAAAGCCCAGGAAGGCAAAACTTGAAGAGGTTTTACTCAACCACGACAGGGGCTACGTTTATGAGGTTATGGAATTTTCCAACGGTGGTGGTGGATACCTGGACCCAGACACCTACGTAAATTCCCACAGCTACGAGGTGGCCCTATACGCGGTGGGGGGAGTGCTGAGGGGTATAGAGCTCCTCTTAGAGGATAGGTTTGACTACGTCTTTTGTGCGGTAAGGCCCCCCGGACACCACGCGGAATTTTCAAGGGCCATGGGCTTTTGCCTCTTTAACAATGTAGCGGTAGGTTGCCACTACCTACTCAAAAGGGGCTTTAAGAGGGTTATGGTAATAGACTTTGACGCCCACCACGGGAACGGAACCCAGAGGAGCTTTTACGAAACTTCAAGGGTCCTCTACCTTTCAACCCACCAATACCCCTTCTACCCGGGGACGGGCTCTAAGGAAGAAAGGGGCTTTGGTGAGGGGGAAGGTTATACCTTCAACTTCCCCATGCCCGCCTACTCGGGGGACAAGGAGTTCCTTAAAGTGTATGAAGAGGAGCTTCCAAAGATTTACGGAAACTACAAGCCCGAATTCCTTATGGTTTCAGCGGGCTACGACCTACATGAGGAAGACCCCCTAACTCAGCTCATGGTTTCAACCGAGGGGATAAGGAGGATAGTCAAAAGTATAGTGGAAGTTTCAAAGGGAGTTAAGGCCCTCTTTGCCTTGGAGGGGGGCTACAACCTCAGGGCCTTGGGGGAGAGCGTCTTAAAGACCTTGGAGGTTCTCTTGGATGCATAAACTTAGGCCCTATTTATTTAAGGCTTTAAACTACCTACTGAGCCTCTTTGGAATATACTTAGTCTTTCTATACTTT
>WFPT01000015.1 GCA_015487365.1 Aquificaceae bacterium | reverse complement strand
GTTATAGGCTACCTCCCCTAAGACTACGACCAATCCACCCGTCATATACTCACAGCAGTGTAGCCCCGCTCCCTCTACCACCGCAACACAACCTGAATTCCTTATGGCAAACCTTTCTCCCACACTTCCCGCTATGAAAACCTCTCCACCCGTTGCCCCGTAAAGGAGAACGTTTCCCGCTATTACGTTCTTTTTTAGGTATTCCTTAGGCCTTACCACAATCCTTCCCCCATACATTCCCTTGCCTAAATAATCGTTGGCCTCCCCTATCAGGGTTAGAGAAATGCCTCTGTGGTTAAAGGCTCCAAAGCTTTGTCCCGCAACCCCGTAAAAGGTTAGCTTTACGGTATCCTCTTTAAGGCCTTCATCCCTATACTTTAAGGCCACATAGTAATTTAATTTTGTAGGAACGCTCCTGTCGGTATTCCTTATTTCATACTCTCCTTCAAAGCTTTCACCCCTTTCCAAGTAGGGTAAAGCATCCTTTACTATCTTGTCGTTTAGGCTCTCCCCTTCTTCTTCGTCGTTCCTTTCAAGGAGGCAATGCCTTACACCCTTTGGAGAAACGGACTTTATGAGCTCTTCTACCTTTATCCTCTTTGCCCCTTCAAAGTCTTTTGGAATTTTAACTTCAAGGAGGTCAGTCCTACCTATTATTTCCTCTAAGGACCTAAAACCCATGCTGGCCAAAATTTCCCTAACTTCCCTTGCGAGAGCCTTAAAGTATGCCATTACATCTTCCACTTTACCCCTAAACTTCTTTATCCTCTCTGGGTCTTGGGTTGCTACTCCCGTTGGACAGGTGTTTAGGTGGCACTGCCTTGCCATCACACACCCTTCCGCTATCATGGCCACAGTCCCAAAGCCAAACTCCTCCGCTCCCATCAATGCAGCTATTATCACATCCTTCCCAGTCCTGAGTCCCCCATCTACCCTTACCCTTACCTTTTCCCTGAGGTTGTTCTCCTTTAAAACCCTTTGGGTTTCCAAAAGTCCTATTTCCCAGTAGTTTCCCGCATTCTTTATGGAAGAGTAGGGTGAGGCTCCGGTTCCTCCCTCCGTTCCACTTATTTGGACTATGTCCGCATAGGCCTTTGCAACTCCCGCTGCAACCGTTCCCACTCCCACCTCTGAAACGAGTTTTACACAAACCTTAGCCTTTGGGTTTGCGCACTTTAAGTCGTGTATTAACTGTTTTAGGTCTTCAATAGAATATATGTCGTGGTGGGGTGGGGGAGATATTAAGGTAACTCCGGGTTGGGCGTGCCTTAGTTTGGCTATGTATTCATTTACCTTGTGGCCGGGAAGTTGTCCTCCCTCACCGGGCTTTGCACCTTGGGCTATCTTAATTTCAATTTCCTTGGCACTGGCCAAGTAAGTGGGAGTGACTCCAAACCTACCGCTGGCAACCTGTTTTATGGCAGAATTTTTTAAGGTAAAGTATCTTTTTGGGTCCTCTCCACCCTCTCCCGAGCAGGACCTCATACCAAGTCTGTTAGAGGCTTCCGCCAAAACCTCGTGGGCTACCGGTGATAGGGCTCCCAAGGACATTCCACTTATTACAAACCTCTTTAATATTTCCTCCTCGGGCTCAACCTCCTCTAAGGGTATAGGCTTTTTAGCCCTTTTGTAGTCTAAAAGGTGCCTTATAAAGGTTGGATGCTCCTCATTTGCAACCTTTGAGTATTCTAAGTAATCCTTGTAGTCCTTCGTCTTTAAAAATTTGTGTAAGGTTCTAACTACCTTCGGAGACCATGCGTGGAATTCTCCGTTCCTCCTTACCTTCATCTCCCCACCCAAGTCCAGGGAAGGCTTTTCCACCTCATAGGCCATCTGGTGCCTCTTTAAGAGACTCTCTTCAACCTCCCTTATTCCGTCCGATTCCAAGGTAACGGGAGTTCCACTAAAATATTCATCCACAAAGTCTTTGTTCAGGCAAACGGTTTCAAATATTTGGGCTCCCTGATAGGAGTTTAAGGTGGATATTCCCATCTTGGCCATAATCTTTAAAAGGCCATCCTCTAAGCTCTTTTTGTAGTTCTTCAAGGCCTCCTCGTAGGGTAGTTTAACCTTTCCTTCTTTACAGAGTTTTTCTACGGTCTGGTAGGCCAAGTAGGGATAGACCGCGCTGGCCCCATAACCTATGACGCAGGCAAGCTGGTGGGTATCCCTTACCTCTCCCGTTTCCAAGATGAAAGATACCTTGTGGGCTAAGTTCTTCCTCCTCAAATGGCTTACCACCGCACCTATTGCCAAAAGGGAAGGGATGGCTAATCTGTATTGGGAAACGTTCCTGTCCGTTAAAATTACAATCTCCGCACCCTCCCTTATAGCTTCTTCAACCCTCCTTTGGAGTAGCTCTATTGCCAGTTTCAGGTCTATTATCTCCTCACCTTCATATAGAGCCCTCTGTAATATTTCCGTAATCCTCCTTTCTCCCGCCTGGTCTTGGAGCTCCACCATAAGGTAATTCCTTTCCTTTGGATAGGTTATGGGAATCCTTACCACTTTCAGGTTTCCCTCCTCCTCTATGGTCTTTAACTCCTCTTCAAGGAGGACGGGAGAGTCTATTTGAAGTCTCCTTGCGTATTCGGGCTTTTCCAAGAGGAAGTTTTCCTTCCTACCGAGGTTCATTTTAAGGGACATAACATACCTTTCCCTTATAGAATCTATGGGAGGGTTTGTAACCTGAGCAAACCTTTGCTTGAAGTACTTAAAGAGTAGGGGAGGCTTTTCAGAAAGGGGGGGTAAGGGAGTATCGTTTCCCATAGAAAAGGTAAGTTCCTTACCGTTTTGGGCCATATAGGTTAGGACATTGTCTACTTCCTCCTTAGTGTAGCCAAAGAATATTTGCTTTCTTAAAACCTCCTCCTCACTTTCCTTTTTAGTATTTACCTTTATTAGCTTTTTACCCTTTAACTTCCAAAGGTAGTTTTCTAAAAACTCTCCGTATTTGTTTTGTTTGGAGAGCTCCCTTAAAATTTCTTCGTTTTTCTTTACTTTTCCCGTTTTAATTTCAACGCTTATGGTTTCTCCGGGTCCAAGCCTTCCCCTCTCTAAAACCCTTCCCTTTAAGGGCACTATACCTACCTCTGAGCCTAAAACTATAAGCTCCTGTGTAATCGTATACCTTGCGGGCCTAAGTCCGTTTCTGTCAAGGTGAGCTCCTATTACTTTTCCATCGGTGAAGGTAATGCTGGCTGGTCCATCCCAAGGCTTCATCTGCAAGGCCTTGTATTCAAAAAAGTCTTTTACCTCCCTTTCAAAGTCCCAGTTTTCCCAAGTGGGTGGGACCATCATATTTATAGCGTGCTCGGGTGAATAGCCACTTAAGATTAAAACTTCAAAGACCCTGTCAAAGGAAGAGGAATCACTCTCTTCATAAGATATTAAAGGTTTTATGTCCTCAGGGCTTAACCTTTCCGTTTTTAGCTCAGATTCTAAGGCCTTCATCCAATTCCTGTTTCCCTGAATGGTATTTATTTCACCGTTGTGGGCTATGTATCTAAAAGGCTGGGCCAACCTCCAATCGGGAAAGGTGTTTGTAGAATATCTTTGATGAAACATACAAAAGGTAGTTTCTACCTCCTCATTCTGTAAGTCCAAGTAAAACTTGTCTAGAGCAAAGGCCAAAAACATCCCCTTATAGACCATCACCTTGGTTGAGAGGGAGGGAATGTAAATTTTTTTCCCAAAGGCCCTTTCTACCTCCTTCCTAAACTTAAACAGGTCTATATCGTCTCCTTCCAACTCAAAGAGGAGGTGGTAGATTTTAGGCATTACCTTCCTTGCGGACTCTCCCACTTCCTCTGGATTTACGGGAACCTCCCTCCAAGCTATAAACTTTATAGGGTATTTTGAAAGGATTTGCCTTACCTCCTCCCTCAGGTCCTCGTAGAAGAAGAATACACCCACTCCAAACTTTTCTTCCCTTTGTATGTAATCTTGAAAGAGCTTCTTTGGTATTTCTATGCTAACCCCAGCACCGTCTCCCGTTTTCCTATCACCCCCTATTGCTCCCCTGTGGGTTAAATTTTTTACCGCCTCTATTCCCAGTTTTAAAATTTCATAACTCCTCTCCCCCTTCAAACTACATATAAAACCAACACCACAAGAATCCCTTACCATCGTAAGAGATTATTATAATACTTTGCCTTAGGTATGCTACTTAGGAGCTACATCACCCTCAAATTGGTAAGGAGGAGCTTCTTTATAAGTTTTACCCTTTCTTTGGTCTTTTTATCCGTTGAAGTTTTTAAATGGGGAGCCTTAATTTCGGGACTGCCCTTAAAGCTCCTCTTCCCCTTCATAATAACCTTTTTAACTTACTTTACCCTATACTTTTTACCCGATGGCCTGATAATTTCAAGCGTTAGCCTCGCCAAAGACCTGCATGAGAGGATGATGGACAAACTCCTTTTTAGCTTTGGAATATCACCCTTGGATTTGTCTAAAATGCTCCTTTTTTCCACCCTTCCCCTCTTTATCAGCTCCTTCTTCCCCCCCTTCTTCTTAACGGAGGCTTCCCTAAACTATGCAAAGGAAAAGCTTTCCTTAAAGGCCATGGAAAAGCTTTTAAGGGAAATAACCCCTAAGGTCTTTAAGAGGTTTGATTCATCAATACTTTATATAGAAGAAAAGAAGGGGGATGAGTTTAGAGACATTTTTTTTAAGTATAAGAACTTTTTAATTAGGTCTGAGGTTGCCCTTTATGAGGGTAAGGGTAGGTTTAGGTTTAGGGATGGGGTAATTTTATTTAGCGAAGGTGATAAGTATTTAAGTATAAGGTTTAAAAACTACGAGATTAACCTTTTAAGGTTTGCAACACCAAAGAAAAATGAAATCCTTGAAAGGAAGAGTAGGTTAATACTCCTTCTCAACTCCTTAAAACTCTTCATACTTGCTCAGGTTGGATTTTTCTTAGCATTAAAGTTTCCAAGGAGGGTGGGAGCTCTGGCCCTCCTTTTAATAGCTTTAAACGAGACTACCAATTTAATCCTTAGGAACCTTTAAGGTACTCCTCAATTCTTAGGAGCTCGTTATACTTGGCGGTCCTATCCGTCCTTGAAGGCGCCCCAGTCTTTATCAACCCACTGTTTACCGCCACGCTCAGGTGTGCGATAAAGGTATCTTCCGTTTCCCCCGAGCGGTGGGAGATTACGACCCTATAACCGTTCTCATAGGCCAGTTTTATGGTATCTAGGGTTTCCGTTAAAGTCCCTATTTGGTTGGGCTTTATAAGTATTGCGTTTGCCACCCCCTCCTCTATACCTCTCTTTAAGAGTCTTGGATTTGTCGTAAATAGGTCATCACCTATTAGAAGGACTTTATCCTTTAAACGCTCAGTTATTTTCTTCCACCCCTCCCAATCCTCTTCACCGAGGGGGTCTTCAATAGAGTATATGGGAAACTCCTTTACAAGCTCTTCTAAAAAGTCTATCAGCTCCTCGGAGCTTAGCCTTTTACCTTCAACCTCGTAAAGGTTATCCCTGTATAGTTCCGAGGAGGCACAGTCTAAGGAAAAGAGGACGTCTTCACCTACCCTATAACCCGCCCTTTCTACTGCAAGGGAAAGGAGCTCTAAAACTTCCTTAGCTCTACTCAGGTTAGGGGCAAAGCCTCCCTCATCCCCAACGTTTGTGGAATAACCCCTCTCTTTAAGGATTTCCTTTAACCTATAAAAGGTTTCAACCCCGACCCTCAGCCTCTCCTTAAACTCCTCCCCCCTCACGGGAACTATCATAAACTCCTGAAAGTCCAAAGGGTTGTGGGCATGGATCCCTCCGTTAATTACGTTCATGAGGGGTATTGGCAACTTACTTGCAAAGATTCCCCCCAGGTAACGGAATAGGGGTATTCCCAACTCATTAGCGCTGGCCCTTGCTACCGCCAAAGATACACCCAATATAGCGTTAGCCCCCAACCTTGACTTGTTGGGGGTCCCGTCAAGCTCTATGAGGGTTTGGTCTATTTCCCTCTGCTCTAAGGATTCAAAACCCCTTAACTCCTTGGCTATTACAGAATTTACGTTATCTACTGCCTTTAAAACCCCCTTGCCTAAGAATCTACTCCCTCCGTCCCTGAGCTCCAAGGCCTCGTTTTTACCCGTGGAAGCCCCCGAAGGAACGATAGCCCTACCGAAGGCACCCGAGCTAAGATGAACTTCCACTTCAACGGTGGGATTCCCCCGAGAGTCCAAGACCTCCCTTGCTCTAATCCTTTCAATTTTACCCATAGGCTTAATTTTAACCAATTTAAAAGTCTGGATGTATAATTAATTTTTACTATGGATATTGATGTAGTAAGGTATGAAATACCCAACG
>WFPT01000014.1 GCA_015487365.1 Aquificaceae bacterium | reverse complement strand
GATTTAATAAAGTTAGATAGATTTTTCTTAGGAGTGGCTAAACAAAACCCTAAAAATGTAGAAAACTACACTTTAAGTAATGTAAAGCTCCTTGGGACGGTGGTAGGTAAAAACTCCTACGCCCTGTTGGAGATAAACGGAAAAACTTTTTTCCTTTCGGAGGGTGAGGAAGCCCAAAACCTAAAGCTCTTAAAGGTTTTTAAGGATAGGGTCTTAGTATCCTACCTGGGGAGGAGGGTTAGTATAGGTTTTAGCTACCAAGTTGAAGGGGGGGTTAGCTCAGGGGAGAGCATACAGAGTGTTAATTACGGGGGGGAAGTTACTATAAGTAAGAGGGAAATCTTTGAGCTAACCAGAGACCCAGGGATAATGTTTAGCCAGATAAGGTTAGTCCCTTACATAAAAAACGGTAAAACCGTGGGCTTTATCTTTGACTGGGTAAAACCCGGAAGCATCTTTTACAGGGTGGGTATAAGGAGGGGTGACGTCTTGGTTTCCATAAACGACGTTCAGATAAGGAGTGGGGAGGATGCCTTTAAGATTTTACAGATTTTAAGAAACGAAAGCTCTATGAGGGTAACCCTCCTTAGGAACGGAAGGCCAATAAAAATACTGGTAAGGGTTAGTGGAAGCTAAGGGATGATACTAAAACTGCTAACCCCCCTTTCCTTTACCTACTCAAAGGTTATGGAGCTTAGGGAATTCCTTTATGAAAGGGGGATTTTAAAGAGGGTAGAGGTAAGACCCTTTGTAATATCGGTGGGGAATCTATCCATGGGTGGCTCCGGGAAAACAACTTTGGTGCGCTACATAGCGCAAACTTTAAAGGACTTCAAGGTTTGTATAGTTTCAAGGGGTTACAAAAGGAAGGGTAGGGGTCTTGAAATAGTTTCCCTTTGGGGGGAGGTTTTAAAGCCCTTGGAACTTTCTGGGGACGAGCCCTACCTCCTTGCAAAGCTTTTAAGGGGGGTTAGCGTAATAGTCTGTGAGGATAAGGCCTTTGCCCTGAAATTCTCCCAGTGCTTGGGTTGTGAGGTGGTCCTCATAGACGACGGCTTTCAGTTTTTAAAGGTAAAAAAGGACTTAGAAGTTCTCCTTTTAAGGAAGAGGGACTTAAAGGAAAGGGTCTTCCCCGCTGGGCTTTTGAGGGAAGGCCTTGGGGCTATAAGGAGGGCAAGCGTTTTAGTATTACCCTACCAGGAGCTTGAAAGTGAAAGGTTTGAAATGGACCTAAAAAAACCTGTCTTTAAAATGTATAGGAGGGATTTTAGGCTCCTAAACTACGACTTAAAGGAGGTATCCTTAAAAAGTAAGGAAGTTTATGCCTTCTCCGCCTTAGGGGACAACCAACAGTTTAAAAGGACCCTTGAAAGGCTTGGCTTTAAGGTCTTAAAGTTTTACTCCTTCTACGACCACTACCATTACAAGGGCTTTAAGCCCCAAAGGGACAAAATATACGTAACCACCTTAAAGGACCTCTTCAAGGTGGGAAGGTATGAAAACGTTCTTGCACTGGACTTTAAGGTGGAAGTGCCGGGCTTTGAAGAGTTTTTAAGGGAAAGGCTTTTAAAGTGTTAAGTGCCTGAGAACTGGGTATTAGGAACAGAACATATTCAAATGATTAGATTTCACAGTTCTCAGGCTCAACCCGTTACCGCTACTACCCCCTATCCCTAATAATAGAGACTCGGGGGTTACTTTGAAGAGTAGTTCCATGAGCCTCAGCCTCACTGGATTGCAGAGCTTGATAAAAAGTGCCTTTAGGTTCTCGTAAAAATTAAGTCTCAGGAGCTTAGCTCCTACCCTCAATATGTTTAGTGCTCCAACTAAATCTGCATGAAATACTTTGTTCAAAACCTTGTCCTTAAATAAGTTCCCTTTCCTCTTTCCTTTACTCATTTGTTTATCCTTCTTCTTCCTCACCTCAAATATGTCCGCAAAAGGTGAAGTTTTAGAAGTATAACTCTCATCTACTTCTATCACCTGCATCCCAAGCTCTTGAGCTTTATACCTGATTAGCTCTATCAACCTCCTGAAAGGTATAAACACAAACTCCTGATTGGTCCTACTTCCCAAGTTTATCCCGTTTTTACTCTCAAGGGCGTTCCTGCCTATGTAAATCACCTTATGTCCCGTCTCATAGAGTATGTCCACAACCTTTCTTACTATCCTGTGTAGCTGTGCCTCTATCCACCTCTTCCTGTGGGCTGAAAGAACTTTTT
>WFPT01000013.1 GCA_015487365.1 Aquificaceae bacterium | reverse complement strand
CTCTAAGAGTAAGAGTAAAACCTTCTTTACGTCCTCCTTCTTTAAGGCGGAAAGACCTACTACCGGTATTCCCTCCTCATCGCTTATGTCCAAGGCATTCTTTACATCCTCGGGGGACCAGGCGTTGGGTAGATCCTGTTTGTTGGCCCCAACCACCATGGGGACGGGGTATTTAGACTGAAAGTAGTTTATTATCTTCCTGGCTTCGTGGAAGGTGGAAGGGTCAGTGCTATCTACCAGAACCACTATCCCAAGGGCCCCCTGACCCAAAATTTCCCACATAAAGTCAAACCTCGCCTGACCGGGAGTTCCAAACAGGTAAAGCTCGTGGTTTTCGTCTATTTTTATCTTTCCAAAGTCCATAGCAACGGTAGTGTAGCCCTTTACCGCCCTCTCCTCTTCTCTAAAAGTCTTCCTCTCCGTCTTTACGGGCTCTATGTCGCTGACGGTAGAAATAAACTGGGTCTTCCCCGCTGCAAAGGGTCCCGCAACCACCACCTTAATCTTTTTTAGCGCCTCTTCCATATCATAGACCCTTAATCCTTTCTATAATCTTTGCAAGGAGGCTTTGGGATATGGGTATTTCCGCCCTCCTGGCACTAACCTTCCTCTTTATGAGGCCACCCGCTAAAAAGCCATAAAGGGACCTCTTTAAGGTTAATTCATCCACCTCCGAAAGGGACCTCAAATCCCTAACCTTCTTATTCCCGTCTATTAAGGAAAGTATGGTCTTTTCCTGGGGTAGGAGGGAAACCCTCGGGAGCTTTTCTTCCAAGTTTTGGGCCTTTTCAAAGACCAAGTCCTCGGTTGATATCTTCCTTTCAGCTTCCTCCAAGCTTAAAGTCCTTGCGGTCCTCATTATTATCTCCTCGTAGTGATACTTTACGGGATAGTCGTTGGAGTATTCCACAAAGCCCTGATTGAAGGAATAAACTCCCTCCCTCTTGGAAAGCCTTGGAAGGAGGAACCTCTCTACGGTTTTGGGCATAACCTCCTTCTTTATCCTTAGCTTTTCCAAAAACCTGTCAAAGTTCCTCTCTACGTATATCCTATAAACCTTATCAACGGGGTAGGCAAAGATTATCTCCCCTCCCTTTACGTAGTATGCCACTATTAGGTCCTTCCAGTCTACGACCAACACTCCATCCTTCTTTCCCTCCCCCAAGACCTGCATTATGTCCGCAAAGTTAAAGACGGATAGTTGTCCCGTAAGGGCCATTATTCGCCTTCCCTCTTTACCTCTACTATGCCCTTTGCAATATCTTCAATAGCCTTAACGGTCTTCTTTTTTAGCTCTCCCCCCTCCCTCGTAAGGATGCCCTCCTCTGACTCTAAGAGTTGAAGTGTCCTCTTTACCGCAGCATGGACCAATTCATACCTGGAACGCACCCTCTTTAAGGCTTCTTCAACGTTTGGCCTCATATCTATCCCTCCAAAAATCTTTTTAAACTCTCATCCACTTCCCTTACAGCCTCTTCAAATTTACACCTTTGGGATATTATTATAGCACTAAGTTTTTCCACCGTATCGTCTAAAAACCTATTAACCAGGACAAAGTCATACTCCTTGGCATACCTTAGCTCCTCCTTGGCAACTTCCAGTCTTTTTTCCACCTCCCTCTCCCCTCTCCTTAAAAGTCTCTTTCTTAGCTCTTCAAGACTGGGTGGTAGTAAAAATACCGTTATAACTCCCTTTAACTTTTTTCTTACCTGCAACGCACCTTGGACATCTATAACCAAGAGGGCATCCCTTCCTTCTGAGGTAATCCTTTCCACTTCTTTTTTTAAGGTCCCGTAGTAGTAGCCATAAATTTGGGCAAACTCTAAAAACTCTCCCCTCTTTATCTTTTCCTTAAAGTCTTCTTCCTTTAAAAAGTAGTAGTCTTTACCCTCCACCTCTCCTTCCCTCTTGGGTCTTGTGGTTGCGGTAATTACCCTTTCAACCCTTGGGACAGACTTTAAGACCCTACTTACAACGCTCGTCTTACCCGTTCCAGAGGGTGCGGAGATTACAAAGACCCTTCCCATCTTTTAAAGGCTTCCTTCAAGTCTTTATAGGTTTTCTCCAAACTAAAAGAAATTACCTTGGTTTTGGAAAGGACGGGCATAAAGTTTGTATCTCCGTTCCACCTTGGGACTATGTGCAAATGTAAGTGGGTTTCTAAACCAGCTCCCGCAACCCTACCTAAGTTGTAGCCCAAGTTAAAGCCGTGGGGGGAATAAACCTCCTTTAATACCTTTAAGGATATTTGGGTTAGTTTATGGATTTCAAGGACACTCTCTTGGTCTAAGAGGAGGTAGTCGCTCAGATGCTTTTTAGGTGCTACCATAACGTGGCCGTTGTTGTAGGGATATTTGTTTAAAATAACGAAAGCCCTTTTACCTTTTAGGAGGACCAAACCTTCCCTTTCATCCACCTTTAAGGCCCTACATAAAAAACACTCCCTTTCTTCATCAACTTTTTTTATGTACTCACTCCTCCAAGGGGCCCAAAGGATTTTCATTTTGCCAAAACCCTATTTACTTCCTTTATGTCGGTTATTCCCTTCCTAACCTTCAATATCCCAGACTGATAGAGGGTCCTCATTCCCTTGCTTATGGCAAGCTCCCTGAGTTCATCCGAAGTCCTACCCTTTATTATGGCCTTCCTCATTTCCTCATCCACCTCTAAAATCTCATGGACCGCGGTCCTTCCCTTGTATCCACTGCCGTTACAATACTCACATCCTCCCTCCCTTGCCTTGTAGATGGTAATGTCTTCGTTTTCGTCCTTTAAAACTCCAAGCCTTACCAAGGTTTCCCTTGGAGTGTCGTCTTCCACCTTACACTTAGGACACAGCCTCCTTATAAGCCTTTGGGCCACTATTAGGATTATGGAAGAGCCAACCAAGAAGGGTTCTATACCCATGTCCGTAAGTCTTGTTATGGTTGAGGGTGCATCGTTAGTATGTAGAGTGGAAAATACCAAGTGTCCAGTTAAAGATGCCCTTATGGCTATGTCCGCGGTCTCCGTGTCCCTTATCTCACCCACCAAGATTATGTCCGGGTCCTGCCTTAAAAAGGCCCTTAAAGCACTGGCAAAGGTAAGGCCTACCTTTTCGTTTATCTGGACCTGATTTATTCCAGGGATGGAAACTTCCACTGGGTCTTCCGCGGTCATAATATTTACATCTTCCTTGTTTCTTTCCATCAGGGCGGAGTAAAGGGTGGTGGTCTTTCCAGAGCCAGTAGGTCCGGTTATTAAAACCATTCCCCAAGGTTGCCATATGGCCCTCCTAAACTTTTCCAAGTCGTCTGGCTCAAAGCCTAAGTCTTCCAGTTTAACGTTTAAGAACTTACCCGCCTCCTGAACCCTCATAACTATCTTTTCCCCAAAGACCGTGGGTAAGGTGGAAACCCTCAAATCCACCTTCTTACCCGCTATCCTCGTCCTTATCCTTCCGTCCTGAGGCTTCCTCCTCTCGGCTATGTCAAGGTTTGACATTATCTTATACCTTGAAGCCAGTGCGTCCTTTATCTTAGTAGGTAGCCTGTGGTAGGTCTTTAAGACCCCATCCACCCTATACCTTACCCTTACCTCCTTTTCAAAGGGTTCAATATGTATGTCGGAGGCTCCAAGCCTTACCGCCTCCACTATAAAGCGGTTTGCCATCTTCACTATGGGGCCTTCTCCCGCCTGTCTGGTTAGTTCCTCCACGGACTCTTCCATAGACTCCTCTTCTATTTCAACCTCCGGAATATCACCTAGCTCTTCCATGATGTCTCCAAATTCCGGATAGAGTTTGTCTATAACCTTTTCTACGGTTGAAGGAGGAGCGAAGAAGGCCCTTACGGTTTTAACGTCCGCCCTAAACCTTATTTCATTTAAGTTGGAAGTGTTTAAGGGATTTACCGTAATAACGTAAAGGATGCTATCTTCATACTTTATAGGAGCTACCATCTTAGATAGGAGGTAGTCCCTGTCAAACTTGTTTAGGATGTTGCTGGGGACTTCTACCTCGTCGGGCTTTCCCCTCCAAAGGGAATGGGGGGAAATGGTCCCAAAAAATCTAATTAGCTTTTCTTCGGTAAGTTTCCCCTCCTTTAAGAGCTTTACTATGAGGTCCTCGTTGGGTTTTAAGTCCTTTAAGCTGTTTTCCAAGGCTTCTTTGTTTAAAAGGTTAAACCTTAAAAGGAGCGTAACGGTTCTATCGTTTCTATTCATAACTTTCCTCCTCCTTAGGGTAATTGCCTTCCTTAACATCTATTATAAACTTTTTGAGGGCAGAGAGCATTAAGGAATAACCGTCCAAATACCTCCTTACGAACTTGGGGCTAACCTCCCTGTAAAGCCCCATAAGGTCGTGGAAGACCAAAACCTGTCCGTCCGTTTCCTTCCCAGCCCCTATGCCTATGGTTATAACCCTTTCGTCTTTAAGGTTTTTGGTTATTTTGGTGGGGACCATTTCAAGGATTACCATAAAGGCACCTGCGGAAGCTAAAGCCTTAAAGTCCTTTATTAACTTTTCCTCCTCCTCCCTCTTCCTTCCCACCACCCTGTAACCACCTATTTTGTTTATGTATTGGGGAGTAAAACCTATGTGTCCTACCGTTGGAATCCCAAAGCTGTTTAGTTTATAAACGAGCTCGCAAACTTCCTCACCCCCTTCCAGCTTAACCGCGTTAGCCCCACTCTCCTTTACAGCGTAAAGACAGTTTTTTAAACCCTCTTCCAAGGAGGTTTGGTAGCTCATAAAGGGCATGTCCAAGATTAAGAAAGTATTTGGGGCTCCCCTCCTTACCGCCTTTGTGTGGTAGATAACCTCTTCAAGTTTTACGGGCAAAGTGGAGCTGTGGCCCTGGATTACCATCCCCAAGGAATCTCCTACGAGGATGCAGTCAATACCCGCTTCCTCACAAATTTTTGCACTCCAATACTCGTAGGTGGAAACCATACATATCTTCTCCCCCTCCCTCTTCTTTTTAAAGAGCTCCCTCAGGCTCTTTGCCATCAACCACCGCCGACAATATGAACTATTTCCACCTCATCCCCTTCCTTTAACTTGGTCTTAGAATATTGGGACTTGGGTATAACTTGGCCGTTCAGGGCCACCGCAAGGCCCACCTCCCTTAACTTTATACCCTTTTCCCTTAAAAGGGTTTGTAGGTCTATGCCTTCCCTTAAATCTTCTTCTTTCCCGTTTATCTTTACCTTCATCCCTCCCTGAGCTTTAAAAACTCTTTAATTTCGTGCAGAAGTTGGGCCGGGTTCTTTATGGGGTAGTGGAGCCCCCTTAAAACTTCTTCACTTTCATATCCCTTAATCTTTAAACCTTTAAGCTTTTCAAGGATTGCTTCGGGGCCCTTTATGGGGAAGTCTGTTCCCTTTATTTTTCTTAAAACCGCATAGGCCCAGGGGACGTCTAAGGCAAACGCTACCGTCCTGCAATAGTCTAAGAATACGGAGGGCTCCTCGTGCCCCTCCCTTACCATCTTGTAGGCCAGTTTGGCTATTCCACCCGCGGTATGCACCTTTAAGGCATTCTTTTCTTCTTTGGTTAGCTCTTCAACCCTTTTTAGTTTTTCCAAGGCCAGGGTTGGGTCCGCCCTTAGGATATTCCTTACGGTTTGTTTGGTCAGGCCTACCTCTTGGGCTATCTCCTCCTCCGTCTTTAAATACTCCTCCCTTAAAACTACCGCGTAGCTGGCCCTTGCCAAGGATGGAAGCCAGGTTAGGGTCCTGTAATGGGCCAGCTTTTTAAATCCTCCCAAAAGGTCAATAGACTTTAAAAATACCCTACTTACCAGAGATTCTAAATCTACTTCTACAGGCTTTACCTCAACCATAAAGTATAAATTTAGGCCCTTTGTAGAAAGGTTAGACCTTCAAGGATTGCCTTAAAATTTTTAGCATCTATTAACTTTATCCCCACCTTGTCCGCCCACCTTTTTAGGCCCTCATCCCCTGAAACCAAAACTCCGTCCAGCTCGTAGGCCAAAAGTAAAACATCCGCATCCTCCTTACTGTCTATTATTCCCTGTCTAAGGGCCTCCCTATACTTTTCCCTCAAAGAGCTTATGAGCTTTCCTACCGCCTCTGGCTCCAACTTTCCCGCTTCCCTTATGTGGCTTTCCGCAACCCTTAAACCCTTGTTTATCCTATACCTTACCTCTTCTACAAACTCATACAGAAAGTAGCTGGGTATGGTTATGCTGTGCCTCCTTGGAGACCTTATCTTTACAACCACCTCAAACTTACCCTTTAAGTCCCCCAAATCTAAGATTTTGTCAAGCTCCTCATAAACGGAGGTTGGCATAAAAAAGTGCGCCTTTACCCTTGAAGCTAACTCTATAAACCCTAAGAGGGCTGAGGTTTTGTCCTTTCCAAATTGGAGGTAGTAGTCCGGATTGGTAAAAATGCTGGTATCAAGGATAAAGGACTCACCTACCACTGAGAGGTAATCTTCTTCTTCTTGTTTATGTATTTATCTACCGCCAAGGCTGCCTTACAGCCGTCCGCCGCTGCAATTACCGCCTGTTTTATGTTGTTGCACAAAACATCCCCCGCTGCAAATACTCCGGGAACGGAGGTCATCATCTCCTCATCCACCACTATGCAGTCCCCTTCGGTCATTTCCACCTGACCCATCAGAAAATCCACAGAGGGCTTGTTTCCCCCCAAGAATATAAATACTCCCTCCACATTTAAGAGCTTTTCCTCCTTGGTGTTTCCATCCTTTACCCTAACTCCCTTTACCACTTTGTCTCCAACTATTTCTAAGACCCTGTGCCTGTATAGGATTTCCACATTCTCCTTTTTTGAAAACTCTTCAATTACCTTTTCGGGTGCCCTTATCTTTGAGCCCGGGCAGAGGAAATAGACCTTACTGGCAAACCTTGCTATAAACTCTGCCTCTTCTACCCCATAGTCATCGTCCCCTACGACCGCTACCTCTTGACCCTTAAAGAAGGCCGCATCGCAAACTCCACAATAAGATACTCCCCTTCCTAAGAACTCCTCCTCACCCTTGAACTTATTCTTCCTTTCCATAGCCCCGGAGGCTACTATTATGGCCTTACCTTCAAAGGTCTTCCCGTCAATGGTATATACCCTTTTTATCTCTCCCTTTAAGTCGGTGGCTATTACTTTACCCCTTACAAACTCCGCTCCAAAGGACTTAGCCTGCTCCCTCATTATCTTTAACAGCTCATAACCTGAGATGGGTCCGGGAACTCCGGGGTAGTTTTCTATCTTTTGGGTGACTCCAAGGGCTCCATCGGATTCTGCTCTGTAAAGGACCAAGGTTTTAAGGCCAGCCCTTGCGGTGTAAATGGCGGCGGAGGACCCAGCAGGCCCCCCACCGATTATGATAACGTCATAAAGCTTAGGAGACTGACCTGATAGGGAAACCTCCATAGCCTATTAGACACCCGTGCAGGTAGTTCCACCACCCTCTGAGGCAGTGCAGGTAACACCTTGAGTTAAAGTTCCATTTGCACCAGTGCATTGGACAGTAACGTTACCCGTTTGGGAGCCTGAGGTTACAACGCATTGACCAGTGTAAGGACCACAGGAGCAAGAATAGCCACTAACACCCGCTCCACATAGGTTTTGGTTGGTAGGGATGGTTGCGGTGGTGTTTGCGGTGAGCTTTGTGCTGTAAGTGGCTACAACGGAAGTGAGGCAGTTTTTGGTGTCGGATTGGAGGGATGAGACCGCTGCGGACTTCCTATACTTCTGATACTGGGGAATGGCAATGGCTGCAAGGATGGCGATGATGGCTATGACTACCAACAGCTCAATAAGGGTAAAACCTCTCCTCATAGCTACACCTCCTATAAAGGTTTTAAAAATAAAATATACCCTTTTTAAGGAAAATGTTATGATTTAGCTCATAGAAATTTTTAAAATTTTTGGGGATAATAAAAAATTCCGATGTTGCAAAGGCAAAGCTACGCAAGGGTTGCGGACAACTCGGGGGCAAAGAAGGTTCAGATTATAGGTATTCCCTATGCACCCAGAAAGTATGCAACCTTGGGGGATGTGGTTACCGTAACGGTAAAGGATGCTACACCCACGGGCTCCGCTAAGAAGGGAAACATTTACAGGGCGGTAGTGGTCAGGGTAGCAAAGGAGGTTAGGAGAGAAGATGGAAGCTACATAAAGTTTGACGATAACGCGGTAGTTTTACTTAACCAATACGGAGAGCCTTTGGGGACGAGAATTTTAGGACCCATTGCAAGGGAAGTAAGGCAAAAGGGCTTTACAAAAATAGCCTCCTTGGCACCGGAGGTGGTTTAAAACCATGGCCAGTAAGATAAAGACGGGAGATAAAGTTTTAGTGGTAAGGGGAAAGGAGAAGGGCAAAGAGGGTAAAGTTTTAAGGGTCTTTAAGAAGGTAAAGAGGAGGGACAAGGAGGGAAACCCAGTTTATGTAAGGCACTTTGTAGTGGTAGAAGGAGTTAGACTCCTTAAAAAAACCGTAAGGGCTGAGGAAAACCAACAGGGAGGTTTTGTTGAAGTTGAGGGGCCAATAGACATAAGTAATGTAATGCTAATATGTCCAAACTGCAAAAAACCAACTAAGGTGGGCTTTAAAATCGTAGAGGAGAAGGGCCTTAGGAGGAAGTACCGTTATTGCAAAAAGTGTAAGGAGAACATAGACCTCATCAGTGAAAAGGAGGTAAAGGATAATGGCTAAATCAAAGAAAAAGAGAACCGTAAGAAAGGGAATAATCCACATTTTGAGCACCTACAACAACACCATAATTACCATAACCGACACCAACGGAAACACCTTGGTTTGGGAGAGTGGGGGGACCGTCGGCTTTAAGGGGACGAGGAAATCAACACCCTATGCGGCACAGCTTGCAGCACAGAAGGCTTTAAAGAGGGCCATAAACGACTTTGGTTTGGAGGAGGTGGAAATAAGGGTGAAGGGACCGGGAGCGGGAAGGGATTCCGCCTTAAAGGTCTTTGTAAATTCGGGTTTGAGGATTACCGCCATAAGGGACATGACTCCCGTCCCCCATAACGGTTGTAGGCCACCTTCAAGGAGGAGGGTCTGATGGGTAGGTATAT
>WFPT01000012.1 GCA_015487365.1 Aquificaceae bacterium | reverse complement strand
GGTAAAGAATTTTTTGAAGGAAGTGGGGATAAACTTTGAAGACCTTACCCAAAACTTTATTCAGATAGCGGTTCAGGGAAAGGAATCGGAAAAAATTTTAAAGGAAGTTTTAAACCTCCCACCTATAAAATATTATCACTTTAAGGAAGTTGATGGATTTTTAATATCAAGGACAGGTTATACGGGCTCGGACGGCTTTGAAGTTTTTGGGAGTTGGAAGGAGGTAAGGGAGCTCTTTAAGGAGCTTTTAAAGCTTTGTAAGCCCTGCGGTTTGATGGCAAGGAACGTTTTAAGGATTGAGGCGGGACTACCCCTCTACGGGAACGAGTTGAGGGAGGACCTCTCCCCCCTTTGCTCCAACCTGGGTAAGTTCGTAAAGTTTGAAAAAAAGTTTTTATTCTGGGAGGAGATGAAAAGAAAAGGATGCAAGGAAAGGCTTTACCTCTTTGAAGTTGAAGGAAGGAGGTTCCCAAGGAGGGGCTTTAAGGTGTATTACAAAGAAAAGGAAGTTGGATACATAAGTAGTAGCACCTACTCCTACTACCTCAAAAGGGGTATAGGCTTTTTGTTTTTAAGGGAAGGTGAAGGTGAGCTTTACTCTAATATATCAGGCCAAAGGATTAACCTTAGGCTTGTAAAGGAAAGATGGATAAGGAGGAGTTAAAGAAACTAATAAGGGAGAGGGCCTTGAAGGTTTCCAAGGAGCCCATTTTTAGGCTCTCTTCTGGAAAGCTGAGCAGGTATTATGTGGATTTAAAGAGTGTGACCTTTGAACCCAAGGGTGCATTCTTGGTGGGGAAGCTTATGTATTATCTTGTAAAACCCTTTAAGGTTAAGGCGGTAGGTGGCCTTACCCTTGGAGCGGACCCCATAGCCTACTCCCTTTCCCTTTATGCATACCTTAACGGAGACTACCTAAAGCCCTTCGTGGTGAGGAAGGAGAAGAAGGAGCACGGGACCAAAAGAAAAGTGGAAGGGATTTTGGAAAGGGGGGAGAGGGTAGCGGTCTTAGAAGACGTTATCACCACGGGCTCCTCCTCCCTCAAAGCGGTTAAGGCCTGTAAGGAGCTGGGCTTGGAGGTTGTTGGAGTCTTTGCGGTGGTGGATAGGCAGGAGGGAGGGGAAGAAAGGTTAAGGGAGGAAGGTTTAAGGCTTTACAGCCTCTTTAAACTGAAAGAGCTCCTTTAAAATATATTAAAGTGGATGAAATTAGCCTTATAAAGAGGGGAGCGGTTGAAATAATTGAGGAGGAGGAGCTTAGGGAAAAGTTAAAGGAGGGGAGACCTTTAAGGGTTAAGGCGGGCTTTGACCCAACCGCACCCGACCTACACTTGGGGCACGTAGTTTTACTACAAAAGCTTAGGCACTTTCAGGACTTAGGACATGAAGTTTTTTTCGTAATAGGGGACTTTACCGCAACCATTGGAGACCCAACGGGTAGGGACAAAACCAGACCCCCCCTCTCTAAGGAAGAGGTTTTAGAAAACGCAAAGACCTATGAAAGGCAAATCTTTAAGGTCCTCTTGGAGGAAAGGACTAAGGTGGTATTCAACTCCCGGTGGATAGAGCCCCTTGGAACGAGGGGAATAATAAATTTGTGTGCTAAATACACCGTAGCGAGGATGCTTGAAAGGGAGGACTTTAACAAACGCTTTAAAGAAGGAATACCCCTTTACATCCACGAGTTTCTATACCCACTCTTACAGGGTTATGACAGTGTATATCTTAGGGCGGACGTAGAGCTTGGGGGAACGGACCAAAAGTTCAACCTCCTGGTTGGAAGGGACCTCCAAAGGGAGTTTAACCTGGAACCCCAGGTCTGTATAACCATGCCCCTTCTGGTGGGAATAGACGGTAAGAGGAAGATGTCTAAAAGCTTTAAAAACTACATAGGGATAGAGGAAGAGCCAAAGGTTATGTTTTCAAAGGTTATGGCCATACCCGATGAGGTGATGTGGGATTACTTTGAACTTTTGACCGACTACACCCAAGGGGAGATTGAAAGGCTTAAAAGCATCCATCCCATGGATGCCAAGAAGGAGCTCGCCTTCTACCTGGTAAAGAGGTTCCACTCCTTAAAGGAGGCCAAGGAGGCCAAGGAGTGGTGGGAGAGGACCTTCTCAAAGGGTGAGTTTCCAGAGGATGCCCCAACCTTTTACTTGAAGGAGGACAGAATAACCGCCTTGGAGCTTTTACTTAAAGTTAAGGCCTGCTCCTCCAAAAACGAAGCGAGGAGAATAATAAAGGGGGGTGGCCTGAGAATAAACGGTGAAAGGGTCTTAGAGCCCACCAAGGAGTTAGAATTAAAGGGTGAGCTAAGGGTAAAGGTGGGTAAAAAGAGGTTCTTTAAGGTTGTCAAGGCCTAAGGTTTTGATTAAAATATTTAATATAGCGGGCGTAGCTCAGTGGTAGAGCGGCTGCTTGCCATGCAGCAGGTCGCGGGTTCGAGTCCCGTCGCCCGCTCTTTTTTATTTTGGAGTCCGTTTTAAAAAATCTCTGTCCCAACTGCGGAGGGGACATAGAGCTTAGCAGGCTATTAAAGGGTTTGGTTTGCAAAAAGTGTATGGAGGAGGAGGGGGAGCTCTGTAACTCTTTAAGGGTAAGGGGGGAGGTTAGTAACTACTGCGAGGTCTTAAAGGAGTTAAGGGACTTTGAAGAGTTTTTTAAGGAGAAGGTGGGTTCAAACCTGTGGTCCTTACAGAGGATTTGGGCAAGGAGGGTATTTTTAAAGAGGTCCTTTGCCCTTATAGCACCTACGGGTGTAGGGAAGACCACCTTCGGAATCCTCCTTTCCTGCTTTTTAAAGGAAAGGGGAAAGAGGTCCTACCTTATACTTCCTACAAAGGTTTTGGTAAGGGAAACCTATGAGAAAATAAGGGAGCTAGGCTTTAAGGACAATATTTTAGCCTTTTTTGGAGACGAAGGTGAAAAGCTGAGGGAGGAAAAGAAGGAGAGGTTAAGGGAGGGAAACTTTAAAATCCTAATAACCACGTCCATGTTCCTTTACAAGAATTACCACCTCATCCCCAAAGACTTTGAACTAATCTTTATAGACGACGTTGATTCCTTCTTAAAGACCGCAAGGAACGTGGATAAAGTCCTATACCTTATGGGATTTTCCCAAGAGGACGTAGAGCTAACCATGGAGCTCATAAGATTGAAGGGGAAGAACGAAAAGGGGGAGGAAGACTTTAAAAGGATAGAGGAGCTATCCCAGAAGGTCCTGGAAATTTCTAAGAAGAGGAGGGGGGTTTTGGTAGTTTCCTCCGCAACGGGAAATCCTAAGAGCCAGAGGATAAAGCTCTTTTTAGAGCTCTTAAACTTTCAGGTGGGAAAACCCCAAATCTTTTTAAGGAACGTGGAGGACCTTTACCTAAAAACGGAGGACTTAAAAGGGAAGCTCGTTAAGCTGATAGAGGAGCTGGGAAGTGGGGGACTAATCTTTGTTTCCTCCGACTACGGTAAGAAGGGGGTTGAGGAAGTGGTTTCCCTTTTAAGGGGCAAAGGCTTTAAGGTTATGTCCTACGAAGAAGGTAACTCCTTGGAGCTCTTTAAGAGGGGAGAGGTTGAGCTTTTGGTGGGTATATCCTCTTACAAAAATCCGCTGGCCAGGGGGATAGACCTACCCGAAAGGGTAAGGTATGCCCTCTTTTACGGAGTTCCAAAAATAGTGATAGACCTAAACTTGGAGGGCTCACCCTCCCACCTCCTTTGGGCCCTTTTGTCCATAAGGAACCTCTTTTCAAAGCAAGAGCTCAAAAAAATTGACGACTGGATAGGTAGGCTGAAAAGGTACTCCTTCATAAGGGAAGAGCTCTTAAAGGAATACTCTGGTGCCCAGAGGGTTATGGAGGAAATAAAGAGCTTTATAAGGTCCAAAAAGGTAAGGGAAGCCATAAAGGGGTCAAAGGAAGTTTCTTTAATTGAAGAGGATGGGAAGTTTAAGTTAATAGTGGCGGATGTAACGGGATACTTACAGGCCAGCGGTAGGACATCCCGCTTTTACGGTGGGGGGATAACCAAGGGCCTGTGCGTTACCTTGGTGGATGACGAGAGGGCCTTTTACAACCTGAAAAAGAAGGTTTCCTGGTTTTCCCAAGACGTTGAGTTTAAGGAATTAAAGGATGTGAGCTTGAAGGAGGTTTTAAGGGAAGTGGATGAGGATAGGAGGAAGGTTAAGGAATTTAGAGGGGGCTCTGGGGAAATTTTAAGACCCGTCTTGGTGGTGGTGGAATCCCCCAACAAAGCTAGGACCATAGCAAACTTCTTTGGAAAACCTACCCTCAGGAGGTTGGGCAAGCTGGAAGTCTTTGAAATACCCCTTGGAGACTTGTATCTGATGATTACCTCAACCTTTGGTCACCTCTTGGATTTGAGTAAGGAAGGGGGATTTTACGGGGTAAAGGTAAATGAAGAAAGTTTTACCCCCTACTACGAGGTAATAGAGGGGAAGGAGGAGCTCATAAGGGGTTTGGAGAGGTTGGGGGAGGAGGTGGAATAT
>WFPT01000011.1 GCA_015487365.1 Aquificaceae bacterium | reverse complement strand
GGGATAGCCTACACTTCCTTTGTAATTAAATTATACTCGGGCTTTTTGGTATTATATTAATAAGATGGAGTTTCGTTTTAGAGCGGGTCTTTACGTAGATGGGAGGGTTTTTTTTGGTTATTCAACCGCCTTTTACCTAAGGGACCTAACCTGTGTGGAGAGGAGGAAACTCAAAAGGAAGTATTACATAAGGCAGGTGAAGGACTGGGAGAGGTTTAAGGAGAGTGCCTTCTTGGTAAGGCTTTACGACTACAACGGCCTATTTGTAAAACACTTTGCAAACGTTGAAGTAGCCCTGAGGAGTGCATACATACTTTCTTACAGGTACGCCATCAGGGAATTGAAGGGAAGGGAGATAGTCCCCTGCATGGGCCCCGACAACCCACCCCTTGAAGTGATAGAGAGGGTATACCCCTTTGAGCTGAAACTAACCCCCTTCCCAAAAAACTTGGACCACTTCTTGGAAAGCCTGGTGAGGAAGCTGTCCGATGACCTGGATAGAAACCCTTGAAGAATTAACCCCCAAAAAAATCGTAGAGGAGCTAAACAAGTACGTAGTGGGTCAGGAGGAGGCCAAGAGGGCGGTAGCTATCGCTTTGAGGAACCGTTGGAGGAGGCAGAAGTTTCCCAAGGAAGTTAGGGACGAAATCCTACCCAAAAACATACTAATGATTGGGCCTACCGGGGTGGGTAAAACGGAAATAGCCAGGAGGTTAGCCCAAATAATAAAGGCTCCCTTTATAAAGGTTGAAGCCACCAAATACACGGAAATAGGTTACGTAGGGAGGAACGTAGAGAGCATCATAAGGGATTTGGTTTCCGCGGGAGTTCAGATGGTAAAGGGTGAAGCCCAACAAAAGGTTAAGGAAAAGGCAAAGGAAAACGCCCTTAGAATAGTTTCCCAAAAGCTTTCAAGGGAGCTAAACTACCCCCTAAGTGAGGTAAAGGAAAAGGTAAAGAGGGGCCTTTTTGACGATTACCCGGTGGAAATAAGCGTAGAGGAAAGGGAAGCCCCCGTAATAGGCATAGCGGGAGTTCCAGGCCTTGAAGACTTTGAAAGCCAGATTAAGGATGCCTTCTCCTCCCTCTTCCCACCCGTAAAGAAGAAGAGGAGACTAAAAGTTAAGGATGCTCTAAGAGTCTTAACCCAGCAGGAGATGGAAAAACTCATAGACATGGAGGAGGTAATCAGGGAGGCCCTTTATAGGGTTGAAAACTTTGGAATAGTCTTTATAGACGAAATAGACAAGCTCGCCATAAAGGAAGCAGGGGTAGGAGGCGGAGTTTCAAGGGAGGGTGTCCAGAGGGATTTACTACCTATTGTAGAGGGGACTACCGTTCAGACCAAGTACGGGCCCGTTAGGACCGACCACATACTCTTTATAGCGGCGGGAGCCTTCCACCTTTCAAAACCCTCAGACCTTATACCCGAGCTCCAAGGGAGATTCCCAATAAGGGTTGAGTTAAAGCCCTTAAACAAAGAGGACTTTGTAAGGATTTTAAAGGAGCCAAAGAACGCCCTCGTAAAGCAATACACCCTCCTCTTAAAGACCGAGGGGGTTGATTTACAATTTACCGATGACGCCATAGAGGAAATAGCCCTGATTGCGGAGAAGGCAAACGAAAAGCTTGAAAACATAGGGGCGAGGAGACTCCACACCGTTATGGAAAAACTCTTAGAGGACATATCCTTTTACGCACCCGAGATGAAGGGCCAGACGGTAGTAATAGATGCAAAGTTCGTAAGGGCCAAGCTGGGAAACCTCTTAGAGGACGAGGAGCTCATAAAGTACGTCCTCTGAGCCTATTTTTAAATAAATGGGGATATTCGTTGAGGACCTCCTGAACTTTGGAAACCTCATACCCGCCCAGTTTGAGTTTAGGGTAAGTGAAGAGGAGCTTTCAAAGGCCCTAAACCTTGAAGTTAAAGTAAAACCAGAGTATTTAAGGCTCCTAAAAAGGGGGAGGCTTCCCTTCACCAACAGGGAGCTCCGCCTAAGGGGAGTAAGGGAAATTAAGGATTTTGAAGTCTCCCTCCAAGTTATATACGACAAGGGTTTTAACGTAGGAGACAGCTTCAAGATAGACTTTAAAGAGCTTTTAAAAAGGAGGGAGGACTTTAACAGGATACCCAAAAAGCTCCACCCCCTCTTAAAGTTAAAGGGCTTAAATTTTTTAGAAGGGAGTGTAAAGCTCCTAATAGCTTTAAGGGATGTTCGTAGAT
>WFPT01000010.1 GCA_015487365.1 Aquificaceae bacterium | reverse complement strand
TTGCAAACCGCAATAATGCAAAAGGACAGACTAAACAGGGAGGTGTTTTTTAAAGAATCTGAGGAAATCCTTAAAATCCTCAAAAATTTAAAGACAAAAGATTTAACAATTTTACCAGAGTCCGCCCTAAGCTTTTTCTTTGAAGATTACTACAATCCCATAAGGGAAGAGGTTTTTAAGCTATCCAAGGAAAAGCCCTTACTTCTTGGTGTGGTATCCTTAAAAAATTCAAGGCCCAAAAACTGTGCATACTTAATTTACAAAGGTAAGGTCCTTGATAGGTATTGTAAAAACAAGCTCGTTCCCATAGGTGAATACACCCCCTTTCCCTTTAACTTCTTAAAGTCCTTTATTCCCACCATAGCGGGGATAGACTTTACAAAGGGTGGAAGAGTAAGGCCCTTAAACTACTTAGGTAAAAAGATTGGAGTCTTAATCTGCTTTGAAGTAGCCTATCCCTTTTACTTTAAGAGGGTAAAGGGAAGGTCTAAATTGGTGGTGGTCCTTACAAACGATGGTTGGTTTGAAAACTCGGATGGTCCCTACCAGCACCTACGCCTTGCAAGACTAAGAGCTTTGGAAAATAAGGTTTTCGTCCTCTTTTTAAACAACACCGGACCCTCCGCCCTGATTTCTCCCGATGGAAACCTGTTGAAGTTCATACCCTACGGCAAAAGGGAAGCTATTATTTATAGTTATGGAGCAAAAATTTCAAAGTCCCTTCCCAAGGCAGAGGGTAAAGGGAATTAGAAAGATAATCTTGGTAGGTAGTGGTAAGGGAGGTGTGGGAAAATCTACGGTTGCGGTAAATTTGGCCTTGGCCCTATCTTACTTGGGAAACGAGGTAGGATTTTTGGATGCGGATATATACGGTCCCTCCGCTCCAACCCTCTTGGGTTTGAAGGGTGAAAGGATTTCCGCAAACGAAAACAATAAGCTTATACCTATTGGAAGGTATGGCCTTAAAGTGGTTTCCATCGGCTTTATGCTACCCTCTGAGGATACACCCTTAATTTGGAGAGGCCCTATGCTCTTAAAGGCAGTCTCCCAGATGCTCTTTGACACGGATTGGGGAATTTTGGATTATTTAGTGGTGGATTTACCTCCCGGCACAGGAGATGTCCAACTAACCTTGGCCCAGACTACCATAATTGATGGAGCAATCGTAGTTACCACTCCCCAAGACCTTTCCTTGGTGGATGTAAAGAAGGCAGTAAATATGTTCAAAAGGGTGGAAGTCCCCATCTTGGGAGTTGTGGAAAATATGGCATACTTTATTTGCCCAGACTCTAAGAAGAAGTATTACATCTTTGGAAAGGGTAAAACCTTAGAGTTTGCAAGGACCTACAACTTAAAGGTCTTAGGCTCCATACCCATAGACCCAAGGATTGCAGAGGGTGGAGACTTAGGACTACCAATTGTAGTAGAAGAGCCAGAGTCGGAGGTAGCCAAAGCCTTTATAAACATAGCCAAGTTAATAGACAAGGGTAAAGATTAAGCCTCAGATTTAGATATCTTAGAGCTATTAAAGGATTTCAACACCCATTTTTCCTTCCACTTAAATCAAAAAGGAGTAGTTTTACTTTAAAAAGCCAATTTTATATAGTTAGAGATCCATTACTTGCAACTCAGATTATATTTAAATTGTAATGGTTAGGTTTATGGTTTTGATTATTGCAACCAGCTTAGTTTTTCCCCTTAGTCCTTCTGAGGAAAGACAGCTACTTAAAGATGTAGCGGAGATAAAGGCTACCCTAAGAACCTTTATGGAGCAGGTGGATAAGAGATTTGAACAGGTGGATAGGAGGATATCAGAGTTAAGGGAAGATATGAATGAGAGGTTTAGGCAGATGGATAAGAGGTTTGAGCAAGTAGACAAAAGGTTTGAGCAAGTAAATAGGGAACTGGACAGGCTTGTTAATATAATGGTAGGAGTGTTTGCGGGGCAAATAGCTTTGGTTGTAGCGGTTATTGGTTTTGCCTGGTGGGATAGGAGGACGATAATAAGGAAAGCCAAAGAAGAAACCTTTGAAGAAATGGAAAGGGAAATTAGACCTGAAAAGTTTAAAAAACTTCTTAATGCTCTTAGGGAAAGGGCAAATACCGATAAGGAGCTTGCCAAAATCCTTAAACAGTTTGGGCTTTTATGATTGTGTAGATTATATTTAATTTTAATGGTCAGGATTGTAGCTTTAGCCCTGATTATCATAGTGAGTTTAGGGTTTTCCC
>WFPT01000009.1 GCA_015487365.1 Aquificaceae bacterium | reverse complement strand
TTTTAACCTAAAAGCTATATTTTTGTTATTATGGGAAGGGAGGAAAAGCTCTTAGAACTCGTTGAAAGGGGAATAAATACCGTTAAAGACCTTTCAAGGGAGTTGGGAGTTTCCGTTATGACCGTTTATAGGACTATAAACAGGCTTGAAGAGAGGGGAATAGTCTATAAAAAGCAGGGTAAGGTCTTTTTAAAGGACGAGCCAAAAACTTGTAGGGTTTGTGGTAAAACCCTTGACGGTAGGAACGACTTTATAATAAGGAGGGGAAAGAGGTCCATAACCGCCTGCTGTCCCCACTGCGGTTTAATACTTTTGATGGAAGAGGGGGAAGCCTCCCTTATACTGGCAAAGGACTTTATAACGGGAAAACCCGTAAATGGAGTAAGTGCCTTTTACGTGGTAGGCTCCAAGGCTACCCCCTGCTGTGCCCCCTCCGCGATAGTCTTTGAAAACAAAGAGGACGCTTACAGGTTTTACAGGGGTTTTGGGGGAAGGCTATGCACCTTTAAAGAGGCCATGGATTGCCTAAAAGAGAGCTTAAAGGTCAATAAAGTAGTATGGACAAGCTTAAAGTAAGTTTTTTCATAATCTTTTCCTTCTTCTTGGTGGAGTTGGTGGGAGGTTACCTTACAAACAGTTTGGCACTAATTTCGGATGCGGGGCACATGATGACGGATTCTACCGCCCTACTTATAGCCTTTTTAGCCTCCCTAATAGCTAAGAGGGAGGGAAGCAGGAGGATGACCTACGGACTTTACCGTGTGGAGGTTCTGGCCTCAATCCTAAACAGTGTGGCCCTCATAGCCCTCTGTCTCTTTATAGCCCTTAATGCCTTTAAAAGGTTTTCAAACCCAGAGCCTGTAAAGGGCAAGGAGATGCTCCTTATAGCCCTCTTAGGTCTTTTTATAAACCTAACCGTCCTATACCTACTCCACGGTGAGAGGGAAAACCTTAACGTAAAGAGCGCCTTCTTGCACGTTTTGACGGACACTCTGGGCTCGGTCGGGGCCATAACCTCGGGAATCCTGGTGACCCTCTTTAAACTTTACGTTGCGGACGCCCTTTTAGGCCTACTAATAGTCCTCCTTATACTTCCCTCCGCCCTTTCGGTCCTAAAAGAGAGCTTGGACATAGTTATGGAGTTTGCCCCAAAGGACATAGACCTTTCCGAGGTGGAGGGAAAAATCTTAAAGCTGGAAGGGGTTTTGGGGGTCCACGACCTCCACGTCTGGTCCATAACCAAGGGAAAAAACATGCTCACCGCCCACCTGACCATCAGGGAAGGTGCGGACCCTTGCAAGGTTTTAAGGGAGGTGGAAAAACTTTTAAAGGAGTTTGGAATAAATCACACCACCGTTCAGATTGAGTTTAAGGGCTTTAAGTGCTCCAAGGAGGTTTGCAGATGAGGGAAGTCCTCTCCGTTGAGGGTATGAGCTGTAAAAACTGTGCCCGTTCCATAGAGAGGGTAGTTTCCAAGGTAGAGGGGGTAAGAAGCGTAAGGGTATCCTTTGAGCTGGGCAGGGTGGAAGTCCTTGGAGACTTTGACAGGGAAGAGGTGATAAGGAAGATAGAGGGTTTAGGTTACAGGGTAAAGGAGAGGAGGAGCTTTAAGTATTTGGAGCTAACCCTTCTAATAATCTTTACCTTCCTTACCCTATACTTTAAGGAATTTGCAAGCCTTACCTCACTCCTTGGGATAATAGTAGGAGGTAGGGACGTAATCCTTAACGCCTTAAAGTCCCTAAAACTAAGGGTCGGGACAATGGACACCTTGGTGGGTGTAGGTGTAGTTTCCTCTTACCTTTTTAGTTTATTCTACGAGCCCATGTTTGAAACCCCCGTTATGGTTTTAACCTTCGTAAAGGTAGGTAAAACCTTAGAGGAAGAGGTAAGGAGGAGGAGCCTCTCAGGCTTTAAAAAGCTCCTGAACCCCCTAATAGAGGAGGTTTTAGTCTTAGAGGAGGGTAAGGAGGTAAAAAAGGTTGCCATGGACCTTTTTAAAGGAGACAGGATAATTTTAAGGAGCGGAGACAGGGCCATTGTAGACGGTAAAGTTGTAGAGGGTGAAGGATACTTTGACAGTAGTGTAATCACAGGAGAGTCCGAGGAGGTCCTAAAGAAGGTGGGGGACAGGGTAAGGGCTGGTGAAGTTTTAAAATCAGGCTACGTAATCCTTGAAGTGGAAAAACCCGTGGAAGAAAGCTACCTCTTTAAGGTTTCACGCCTTATAGACGAATCCCTATCCAAGAAGACCAGGGTTGAAAGGCTCTCTGACAAGGTAGCCCACTACTTCGTCTTTGGAGTATTAACCCTTTCTTTTATGGACTTCCTGTTTTGGTTTTTAACCACCAAGGACCTTGAACTTAGTTTTAAGTTTGCCCTTTCCATGGTGGTAGTCTCCTGTCCCTGCTCCTTCGGTATAGCGGTCCCCTTGGCGGTGGTGGTGGGAAACTACCTACTCTTAAAGAGGGGTATAGTCTTAAAGGAGCCCTCCGTCTTTGAAAAACTAAAAAGGGTAGAAGGTGTAGTCTTTGACAAAACGGGGACCTTAACCATCCCAAGGGAAGTGAGGGCCATAAACTTAAAGGAAGAATACCTACCCCACCTCGTATATTTGGTAAAGGCTTCAAACCACCCAGTTTCAAGGGCCCTCTATGAGAAGTTTAAAGGGATTAAGGCCAAAGAGCTTAACTGTAAATTAAAGGAAGTTACGGGAGTAGGTCTATTCTGCGGAGAGTTTTACTTAAAGAGGGGGGGAGACAACTTACTCATCTTCGGTAAGGGAAATGAAATCTTGGCAACCTTTAAGCTTGAAGAAAGGTTAAAGGATGGTGCCAAGGAAGTGATTAACTTCTTAAAGTCCTTAAAGTATAAGGTTATAATCCTTTCGGGGGATACAAAGGAAAAGGTGGAAAGGGTTGCAAAGGAGCTGAAAGTGGATGAATTCTACCACTCCCAAAAGCCCGAAGATAAAAGGAGGTTCGTAGAGGGGAAAAAACTTTTAATGGTGGGGGATGGCATAAACGACGTTCCAGCCCTTACCTCCTCCTACGTATCCGTCGCGGTAAGGGAGGGCTCGGAGCTAACCAAACTTTCGGGGGATGTGGTCGTCCCAAGGCTAAGCACCCTAATGGACTTTTTTAAGGTCTCCCTCAGAGTTTATAGGAAAATAAGGGAAAACCTATTTTGGGCCTTCTTTTACAACACCCTCTTTATACCCGTAGCGGGAGGTTTGCTCTACCCCTTGGGCATAACCCTAAAACCGGAAATAGCAGGCCTACTAATGGCCCTCTCCTCACTAACCTTGGTCCTGAACACCCTTTCCCTCCTATTAGGTGATAAAATTGCTCCTTATGAAGCTGGTAAAGGAAATAGATGAAACCAAGGAAGTTTTAACCAGGATGACGGAGTTGGTGAGGGAGGCCATAAACTTGGCCATAGAATCCCTAAACGAGCAGGACGTGGAGAAAGCGGAG
>WFPT01000008.1 GCA_015487365.1 Aquificaceae bacterium | reverse complement strand
GTCTTACCTAAGGCCTTGGAATCTTCAAGGCTTTACGAGAGGGGTAAGGGAGGGGAAAGGAGGAGCTACTTTGGTAAGGACCTTTGGTTTAAAGGGAAGGAGGGAAACAGGACCTACTTTTTAAACTTGGGTAGCCTTTTCCTTCCCTCGGGTAAGCTGAGGGACTTTTTTCTGTTCTTAGAAGAAGGGAAAAATACCTACCTGATAAGGGCAAAGGAAGGTATTTTAAAGGGTAGGGAGATTTACCTATTTTCCGCCAAGCTTTACGAGCTAAACGGAGGGAAGGAGCGCACATTAAGGGGTAAGGTTTTTAAACTGCCCGTAGGGGAGGAAGAGCTCGTAGGTTTTGTAAAGGCGGTTGATTTTTTAAGTTTGAGGGAGCTAACGAACCTTTACTTTAAAGGTAAGGAAGTTGGAGTAAATCCCCAGGTTTATCTGGGTGAGCTCCTATTTAGACTATCCTTTTGTCTTTACCCCCTCCTGCTCTTTCCCCAGCTCCTTTATTGGACCATCAGGAGTAGGAGCTTTCCCTTCGGTCTGTTAATCCTTTTTTCCTTGGCCTTTTTTAGCTTTTTCCTAATAAACCTTTACAGGAGTTTGAGTAGGAGTGGCTCCCACTACGGACTTTTACCCCTCCTCCTTTACCTACTCCTGATTGCCCATTCCTTAAAGAGAATTTACGATATCAAGGAAGGAGGAAACCTCTAAACTGGCCCCACCCACTAAGAGGCCACCTACTTCCCTCTCCTTTAAAAATTCCTTTGCATTAGAAGGTTTTACACTGCCACCGTAAAGGATTCTCGTCCTCCCCTCCCTCCTTGGGTTTAGCTCGTCCAGAAGTTTGTTTATGAAGGTATGGACCTCCTTTGCATCTTCAACGGTTGCGGGATTCCCAGTCCCAATAGCCCAAACGGGCTCGTACGCTATATCCAACTCATCCACCTCCCCCTCTATTCCTGAGAGGGCAATCCTGATTTGACTTTCAATAACCTTATGGGTAAGGTTTGCGTTCCTCTCTTCTATCTTCTCCCCCACGCAGAGGATGGGCCTTATACCTACTTTTAAGAGGGCCTTTAACTTTTTGTTTATGGTCTCATCATCCTCCCCAAAGAGGTTTCTCCTTTCCGAATGCCCCACTATCGTGTAGGAACAACCCAAGTCCTTTAACATTAATGGTGATATCTCACCCGTGTAGGCCCCCCACTCCTTGTAAAAACAGTTTTGGGCCCCATACTTTAAGGGGCTACCCCTTAAAAGCTCCTTGGCTACGCACAAAGAGGTAAAGGGTGGGAAGATGACCACCTCCACAGAATTTTCTAAACTACCCAAGGCCTTCAAGAGCTCCCTCAAAAAGCTTTCCGTCTCCCCTGTGGTCTTGTTCATCTTCCAGTTGGCACAGATGAGCTTTTTCATTTATCCCCTCCCTTGGGTTTTAGTAAAATTTCACTGTAAGGCTTATCCTTCCCTATGAACCTTTCCAAGAGCTTTATAACTTCCAGTTTCCTCACCTTCTTTAAGTTCTCTTCATAGGTTTTGTAAAAGTCTACGTTTCCAAAGAGGGCAAAGGAATATCCTATTTCATAGCCTACGCTTTGGACCCTCTCCCTTGAAAAGATTAAAGAATTTAAAAGTTTTTCCTTGGCCTTCCTTACCTCCTCCTCCTTTAAGTTTTTCTTTAATTCCTCCAAGGCCCTTAGAACCTCTTCCTTTACCTTTTGGTAGTTTTTTTCATCAAAGCTTGCATAGATTAAAAATACGTTATCCTGTGGCCTTGCAAAGTCTCCCGAAGAAACGCTGTAAGCTAACCCCTTATCTATTAAGGCTTTGTATAGGTAAGAGGTTTTCCCTCCTGTGAGGATTTCACTTAAAACTTCCAAGGCGTAATACTCCTTTGAACCAATAGGCGGAACCCTCCAACCTATGATCCAGTAGCTTTTACCAACCCTTTCATCCTCTATAACTTTCCTCCTAATCTTAATTTGGGGTGGCTCCTTTAAAACCTTTGGCCTTTTTAAGGGCCTTCCCTCCTCCCTTCCAAAGGTCTCTTCCACTTCCTTTAAAACTTCCTCTGGATTTACCCTACCTACTACCACTATTGCCATATTTTGGGGTTGGTAAAACCTCTTGTAGTAGCTGAGGAGCTCACTCCTTGTAAAGGACTTTATGGTCTTTTGGGTTCCAAGGATTGGGAAGCGGTAGGGGGAAACCTTATAGACTAACTTTTCAAATTCTTCCCAAAGTAAGTTTTTTGGGTTGTCCTCACTCCTTTTTAACTCCTCCAAGACTATGGGCTTTTCCTTTTCTACCATCTTTTCTAAAAGTAAGGGCTTTAAGGTAAGTTTGTAGAGAAGTTTTAAGCCTTCCTTGTAAAAGAGGTAGGGGGCGGTGATGTAGTAAAAGGTGTAGTCCTTTGAAGTTCCAGCGTTTAAATGTCCTCCAAAGCTTTCAACCCTTTTATCTATTTCTCCATAGGGCATACCCTCTGAGCCGTTAAAGAGCATATGTTCTAAGAAGTGGGAAATACCCTTTTCTTTGTAGTTTTCAAACTTGGAGCCAACCCTAAACCAAACCTGCAAGGAAACCACCTTAGTGTCCTGTCTTGGCACTATATATACTTTTGCACCGTTTTTTAGGGTGTAGGTGAGGACCTCTCCTGCCCAACTTTGGACTCCCATTATAGCCATAGCTATTAAGATTGTAAAACTTTTCTTAAAAACTTTCCAGTGTAAGAGTTTGGACATTTTGCCACCTCCTCGGGAGTTCCTACTGCTACCACCTCTCCACCCCTTTCTCCACCCTCTGGTCCTAAGTCTATTATATAATCGGCATTCTTTATAAAGTCCAAGTTATGCTCAATTACTACAACCGTATTTCCCATATCCACTAACCTTTGTAGGACTTTCAAGAGCCTTTTAACTTCGTCCATATGTAGGCCGGTGGTAGGCTCGTCCAACAGGTATAGGGTATTCCCTTTTGTCTTTTTTGAAAGCTCCCTTACTATTTTCAGGCGCTGGCTCTCACCCCCAGAGAGGGTGGTTGCGGGTTGCCCTAAGGTTAAATACCCTAAACCCACTTCCCTTAAAAGGCTGAGCCTTCTTCTTATGGATGGGTAATTTTGGAAGAATTCGTAGGCTTCATCTACGGTCATGTTTAGGACATCCGCTATGTTCTTTCCTTTAAAATAGACTTGCAGGACCTCCCTCTTAAACCTGCTTCCATTACAGGCCTCACATAGGACATAAGCGGTAGGTAAAAAATACATTTCCACCTTTATGTATCCCTCTCCTCCACAGACCTCACAGGCTCCTACGGAGTTAAAGGAAAACCATCCCGCGGAATAACCTCTGGCCCTTGCAAGGGGAGTTTGGGCAAAGAGTTGCCTTATCGGGTCAAGGATTTTGGTATAAGTTGCGGGATTGCTCCTTGGAGTTTTACCAATGGGACTTTGGTCTATGCTTATTACTCCCTCTAAGTCTTCAAGGCCTTCTACCCTTTCCACCCCTTCCACTTTTTCCCCAATTGCATATTTATAGAGGACCTCATAAAGGAGTGTTGATTTTCCAGAGCCAGAAACTCCAGTTATGCAAACGAAAAGGCCCTTTGGAATTTCTACCGTTATGTTTTTTAAGTTAAACTTTTTGGCTCCAACAATCCTCATAAAGCCCTTTTCAGGTCTCCTCCTCTCCTTCCTTAATTCAACTCTTAACCTGCCGCTTAAATAGGCACCCGTAAGGGACCTTTGGTTGTTGAGTAAATCCTCCACCGAGCCCTCACTTATGACATAACCCCCTTCCTTCCCTCCCTTTGGGCCGAGCTCTATTACATAGTCCGCACTCTTTATGGTTTCAGGGTCGTGCTCTACCACTATTACGGTGTTTCCCAAGTCCCTTAATGACCTTAAAGTTTCAATCAGTCTATTTACATCCCTTGGGTGGAGGCCAATGGAAGGCTCGTCCAAAACGTATATTACTCCCGAGAGCCCTAAACCTAACTGGGTGGCCAATCGGACCCTCTGGCTTTCTCCCCCCGACAGGGTATCCGCATTCCTTGAAAGGGTTAGGTAATCCAAACCAAGTTTTAGTAGTAGGGAGAGCCTCTTTTTAATTTCCTTTAATAAATCCTTTGCCACCTCCCTTTCCCTTTCCCTTAAACTTTTTTCTAAGGAGTTGAAAAATTCATAACAATCCCTCAGGTTTAAACTGGAAACCTCATATATGTTTTTACCAGCTACTAAAACACTCAAAGCCCTTTCGTTTAGCCTTGCACCTTTACAGGTAGGACATTCCCTTTTCCTAAGATACTTTGCCAATTCCTCCCTTTGTCTTTTTGGAGCATCCTCTCTTAGGTATTTGGCCTTTAAATATTCCAAGGTTTCTTTAAGGATTTTTTCCCTTACTTCCTTTGGAAGGCTTTTAAACTTCCTTGAAGGTGAATAGCCCATAAGCCTACACAGGATTACAGCCCTGTTTTTTATCCTGTAAAAGAGGTCCGAAACCTTTAAAAAGCTATAAACAGGTTTTTCCTCATCCACCATTAAGCTCTCGTCCAGCTCCATCTTAACCCCTAAGCCGTTGCAGTCCTTACAGGCACCCTCGGGTGAGTTAAAGGAAAAGAGCCTTGGGTTTATGTCGGGAACGGAGAAGTTGTGCTCGGGACAAAACCTTTCTTTGCTAAAGGTTTCCTCCTTCCCCTCCTCTACGTATTCTACTTTCACCAAGCCTCCACTCATTTGAAAGGACTTTTCTATGGCACTCAAAAGCCTTCCCCTCTCTTCCTCGTCAAGGATGAATCGGTCCAAAACTAAATCTATATAGTGCTTTTTGTTTTTGTTTAGGTCAGGGACCTCTATAAGCTTTAAGAGCTTTCCGTTTACCTTTACCCTGCTATAACCTTCCTTCAAGAGCTTGTTTATGAGCATCTTGTGGTCTCCCTTCCTACCCCTAACTAAGGGTGCAAGGACCATTATCTTTTTGTCTTTTGCCCTTTCTAAGACCCTATCCACTATCTGGGAAGCTGAAAGACCCTCTAAAACCCTTCCACAGTGTATGCAGGTTGGTTTTCCTACGCTGGCCCACAAGACCCTCATAAAGTCGTAAATTTCGGTTATGGTCCCAACCGTTGAACGTGGATTTGCACTTACGGTTTTTTGCTCTATGGCTATTGAAGGTGAAAGCCCCTCTATCCTATCTACGTTTGGCCTTTCGTAGGCTCCAAGGAATTGCCTCAAATAAGGTGAAAGGCTCTCTATATACCTCCTCTGTCCCTCCTTAAAGATTACGTCAAAGGCTAAGGAGGATTTACCACTCCCAGAAGGCCCACTTATTACCACAAACTTACCCTTTGGTATGTCCAAGTTTAGGTTTTTTAGGTTGTGCTCCTTAGCACCCCTTACCTTTATAAAGCCATTTTCCATTTAGGGAGCAATCCATTTTTCAGAGGATAGGACCTCCTCTTGGACCTTTTGGGATATCCTGTAAGAGCAAAACTCTGGACCGCACATAGAGCAGAACTTGGCACTCTTGTAGCCTTCCTGTGGTAAGGTTTCGTCGTGATACTTTTGAGCGGTTTCAGGGTCAAGGGAAAGCTGAAACTGTCTTTTCCAGTCAAAGTTAAACCTTGCAACCGACATTTGCAGGTCCCAGTCCCTTGCTCCGGGAGTATTCTTTGCAACGTCCGCCGCATGGGCTGCTATTTTGTAGGCTATTACTCCCTGCTTTACATCCTCAATATTTGGAAGACCCAAGTGCTCCTTTGGAGTGATGTAGCAGAGCATGGAGGCTCCGTAATAACCCGCCAAGGCTCCACCTATGGCACTGGCTATGTGGTCGTATCCTGGAGCAACGTCAATTACCAAGGGTCCCAGAACGTAAAAGGGAGCCTCTTTACAGAGCTTCCTCTGCAACTTTATGTTAAACTCTACTTCATTTAAGGGAACGTGGCCTGGACCCTCTACCATAACTTGAACGTCGTGTTTCCAAGCCCTTTGGGTTAATTCCGCCAAAACTTTAAGCTCCATAAGTTGAGCTTCGTCCGAGGCATCCGCAATGGCTCCGGGCCTGAGGGCATCTCCCAAGGAAAAGGAAACATCATACTTTTTAAAGATTTCACATATTTTGTCAAAGTGCTCGTAAAGGGGATTTTGCTTTCCGTGCTCTATCATCCACTGGGCTATTATGGCACCTCCCCTTGAAACTATACCCATAACCCTATGTTGGACCAAGGGTAAGAACTCCCTTAAAATACCTGCGTGTATGGTCATAAAGGAAACACCTTGCCTTGCCTGCTCCTCTATAACATCCAAGATTAGGTCAACGGTTAAATTTTTCACACTGCCTGCAATTTTGTAGGCTTCATAGATGGGAACAGTCCCTACGGGAACCTTGCTCTCTTTTATTATGGCCTTCCTCGTTTCTTGTATGGCCTCCCCCGTTGAAAGGTCCATAACCGTATCCGCCCCATACTTTACCGCAACCCTTAATTTTTCCAACTCCGTCTCTATATCCGAGGCAAGACCGGAGTTGCCGATGTTTGCGTTTACCTTTACCTTAGTATTTATCCCTATGGCCATAGGCTCTAAGTGCAGGTGGTTTATGTTTGCTGGTATAATCATCCTACCCCTTGCCACTTCCTCCCGGACAAACTCTGGGTGCAGGCCCTCCCTCTTGGCCACAAACTCCATCTCCTCGGTGATTATACCCCGCCTTGCAAGGTGCATCTGGGTTTTATTCTTAAAACCCTTCCTCCTTTCAACCCACTCAGCCCTCAGCATACCTCCTACCTCCTAAACTTTTAATTTTATAAAATAACCCCCCTTTGACCTTAGAAGGTGATATACCTCCTAATTTTTTTTAAGCTAATACCCTATTTTTATAAAAAAAGGAGGTGTAAGGTATGTTTAAAAATAAGTTAGGGAGAAAGGTAGTTTATGCGGACCACATAGCAACCACCCCCGTAGCTGAGGAAGTTTTAGAGGCCATGCTTCCCTATTTTAGGGAGGTCTTTGGGAATCCTACCTCCTTACACAGCTTCGGACAAGAAGCTAAAAAAGCCATAAACGGTGCAAGGGAAAAGGTGGCCCAGCTTATAAACGCTTACAGTCCCGAGGAGATAATCTTTACCTCTGGTGGTATAGAGGCCAACAACTTAGCTATAAAGGGTATAAGCTACGCATACAGGAGGAGGGGAAGACATCTGGTAATAAGTGCCATAGAGCATCATTCGGTTCTGCACTCTGCAAAGACCTTAGAAAGGGAAGGCTTTGAAGTAACCTACCTAAAACCCGACAAGTTCGGCCTCTTTAAACCAGAGCAGGTTGCGGAAGCTGTAAGGGAGGATACCATTTTGGTTTCCGTAGGGCATTCTAACAGAGAGATTGGGACCATCCAGAACTTAAAGGAAATAGTAAAAGCTGTAAAGGAAAAGAACCCGAGGGTAATATTCCACACCGACGCCTGTGCTACCGCTGGACACTATCCCATAGACGTTCAAGACTGGGGAGTGGATGCCCTCTCTATAACCGCCCACCTGATGTATGGGCCTAAGGGAGTGGGAGCCCTTTGGACCAAAAAGGGTGTAAAGGTAAGACCCTTAATAGAAGGTGGAGTTCAGGAAAGGGGAGTTAGGGCTGGAACGGAAAATGTCCCCGGTATAGTGGGTTTTGGTAAGGCCTGTGAGCTAACCTTAAAGGAGCTACCCGAGAGGATGGAAAAGCTTTCAAGGATGAGGGACAGGTTAAGGGAAAAGATACAAAAGAACTTAGACTATGTGGAATTTACGGGACACCCTACCCAAAGGCTTCCCCACCATTTATCCCTCTTAGTTCATTTTATTGAAGGTGAGGCCATGCTCCTTAGGATGGACTTGGTGGGAGTTGAAACTGCCTCTGGCTCCGCTTGCGTATCCTTGGCCCTAAAACAGTCCCACGTGCTTTCTGCAATTGGAATACCAAAGGAAGAGTCCAACGGCTCCATAGTCTTTTCCTTTGGAAGGGAAAACAAAGAAGAGGACGTAGATTACGTAGCGGAGGAGTTTATAAAGACGGTAAAAACTTTAAGGGAGCTCTCACCCTTTGACGCCAAAAACTGGGAAAAGTACGTAAAGAAGACCTCCCCTTGACAAAGGGCTTAAAGCTGTGGGAAAATAACCACCGATGGAGGAAAACAAAAACCTTTACGTCATACCCTTTTCCTTGGTGGGAGTTTTAATAACGGGGAAGGACCTAAACAGTTGCCTGAGGGAGGACATATCCGAGGACGAGTTCCAGAGGGTCTTGGAAGTTTTAAGGGACTTCCTCTTTAAGGAGGACGTTGAGGTGGAAATCTACTTAGAGCCCTACTTGGTTCCACCCTCACAGGCAAAGGAGGTTGCGGACGAAATGGTAAAGGAACTCTTTGAGGATGAAGAGGGATGAGGTGGTCGTTGCAATCACCGGTGCCAGCGGTGCCCCTTACGCTAAGAGACTCGTAGAATACCTGAGTCAAAGGGATTACACCGTGAATTTAATCCTTTCAAGGGAAGGGAGGAAGGTCTTAAAGCACGAGCTGGGTATAGGTGAGGAATACTTTAAGGGTTTAAGGGGGGTTAAAATTTACGATTACAGGGACTTCTTCGCACCCATAAGCAGTGGTTCGTATTTAATTGGTGTAAGGGG
>WFPT01000007.1 GCA_015487365.1 Aquificaceae bacterium | reverse complement strand
TGGTTATATTCCCCCATTTCTTCCTTTCAAGAAATCCGTTATTCTCAAGTTTGTATCCGTAGAATGTATCACTTGGATTTTTAAGTTTTTCTCTAATCTTTTCAACTACTTTTCTTAGGACTTTTTCTCTCATAAAAAACTTTATCTTGTCAAAACTCTCCCATATATCCCACGCAATTTCAAACTTCTCCTTTCTCTCTTCAGGAGTTCCTTCAAAAAGATACTCCTCAATTATTTTACTCTTGTCCATCTTTACTCACCTCCCTGCAGTTTTTTTCTATCCAGCTGATAAAGTCCCTTATAAACCACCTGACTTTGTCAGCTTCGCATTCCTTTAAACATTCTTTTAACCATGGGAGAAGGAGCTGTCTATAGCTCAAAGTTATCAACTTTCCCGCTTTTTCAAGTTCAGCTCTTTCTTCTTTTGAAATACTCCACTTAGAAGGTTTTCTACCGTCGCAGGTTAGAAAAACAAGCAGGTAATTTTTGCTTTTGCCCTCTAAATACTTGTTGTAATCCTTGAGTTGTTCCTTTTGGTCCCCCGCCCATAGCTTGTTTTCTATTCCTATTACAAAATTTGTAAGGTCTATAAGTATATCTATCCTCTTTCTCTTATAGGTGCTGTGTTCGGTCTCAATTTTAGCATTACCAAGCTCAACAACACTTTCCATAAAGTTCTTAACACCTTTTCCTTTCAGGCATTTTCTTATTTTCCTTTCAGGCATTTTCTTAAAGTTTCTACAAACTTTTCCAAAAATACTTTTCCTTGTCCGTGAGCACCGTTAGGCTCAAGCAAGAGAGCTATTAGTCTTGATATGGTTTCCTCTTTTGGTGCGAATATTCCTACCAAATTAAAGTCGGAGGCAAGGTATCTGTCTATTTGAACTTTAACGCTCTTGGCTATGCGGTATCTAAAAAGCAGGTCCCCGAAGAACTTGCTAAGATTTTGTCATCTCTATAAAGTTTATGGGAAAAAGGCTTTTAGTTTTAGGAGGGCTTCTTTTACTTCCTCTTGGGGCTTGGAGTAGTGGGTTATTCCTCCTCCCGTATAGTAGTAAGCTGAGTCTTTAAATAATATGGCGGTTCTTATGAGGACGCTGAGGGTAAAGTCTCCGTTTTTAAAGATAAAACCTCCGCATCCACAGTAATACTCTCTGGTGTGGGGCTCAAGTTCCTCTAAAACTTGTAAGGCTTTTTTCTTAGGGGCTCCGCTTATGGAGGCGGGGGGGAAGGTGTTAAGGATTATGTTCCAAAGGTCTTGGTCGGTCTTGCCTTCTACTTGGCTCACTAAGTGACACAAGGTTTTATACCTTTGTAAGGAAAAGAGCTTTGTAACCTTGACGCTCCCCACTTTACAAACTCTACCGAGGTCGTTCCTTGCTACATCCACTATCATAAGGTTTTCCGCTTTGTCCTTTTCGCTTTTAATAAGCTCTTGGCAGTCCTGAGAAGTCCCCTTTATGGGCCTTGTTATAAGCCTTTGCCCCTTCTTTTTTAAAAAGAGCTCCATGGAGCCACTTATTACCTTAAAGTCCCCTGCGTCCAAGTAAAAGCAGTAGGGGACAGGTTGCCTCTTTATATAATCGTAAAAGAGGGATAGGGGCTCACCTTTAAAGGAAAAGTCAAAGCGGGTGGTTAGGTTTGCCTGGTATAGGACCCCTTCTTTTATAAGCTCTTTTAGTTTTAAAACCCCCTCTTTGAAAACTTTTAGGTTTTGCTTTAAAAGCCTTAGTTGGTAGTTTCCCCTTGGTGGCTTAAACTCCCCCAACCTTTGGACTTCAAAGATGAGAAGGTGGGGTAGTTTCCCCTCCCTAAGCTTTACCCCTAAGGTCTTTGAGGAGAATTGGTAGGAGATTAGGAGGAAGTAGTCCTTACCCCTTTTAATTTCCTCTACCCTTTTGGTTTTAAAAACCAACAGGGACCTACTTCCTAAAAAGCCCCTTCCCGCTACCAGCATACAAACTTAAAGTTAGCATTATGGAGGTAAGGATTAGCCCTAAGCTAAAAATTTGGTTCCAGGTAAGGCCAAAGAAGTTGGCGGGTGTAACTCCCCTTAAAAATTCTAAGAGGAACCTTTCCAAACCATAGAGCATCAGGTAGGAGGAGAAGATGAAGCCCTTGAAGGGTCTAAACCTCTTGTATAAAAGTAAAAGGACTAAAAATATTAACAGGTTTCCAAAAAATTCTAAGATTTGGGTTGGGTAGAGGGGGACTCCGGGGGGTGCGATGGAGCCCTCTGGATAAACTACGTAAAAGTAGGGGAATTTGTCCATAGGGTGTATTCCTACGCTCAGGTCCTTAACCCCATAAACTCTCTTTCCATAACAACAGCCTACGCTGGTGCAACCGAGCCTACCTATTGCGTGGGCCAAGGGTAGGACCAAGCCTCCCACGTCCGCAACCGACCAGAGGGGAAGTTTGTAAAGGTAAATACCCAAGGCTACCCCTAAAACTCCCCCCGTAAAGGCTCCAAACCAATCTACGCCTCCCCTCCAAAGGGCTATTGCGTCAAAAAAATTCTTAATCTCATGTCCATAATGCTCTATTACGTAAAAGAGCCTTGCAAAGATTATTGCAAATATAACTCCAAGGGTTATGGTGTTTTCCGCTTCCCTCTCCCCTATACCTTCATCCTTTGCAAACTTTAAGGAAAGGTGGTAGCCTGTAAAGAGGGCAACCACTAAGAATACCCCATAGAGGGATATCCTGAGGCCAAAAAGTTCAAAGGACCATGGGCACAAACTAAAAAGTGGAGGGGGCAGGATTCGAACCTGCGCAGGGCGTGAGCCCGGGGGATTTACAGTCCCCTGCCTTTGACCGCTCGGCCACCCCTCCTACTAAAATAATTATTATAGC
>WFPT01000006.1 GCA_015487365.1 Aquificaceae bacterium | reverse complement strand
GTTTCTAACCCTATACACCTTTGACGAGCCCCTTTACAACTTCGTTCAAAAAGGTAGGAGCCCCCTCACCGACGGTATTTCAAGGGTTGTTAGGAACTTTGGAGACGGCCTCTTTGCCCTTTCTTTTTGTTTAATCTCCTACGGCTTGGGGGAGTATTACGATAACTACAAGCTAAGGAGGGTTGGCCTTTATTCACTGGAAAGCTTTATAATTTCTGGGACAATAGTTGGGGCCTTAAAGGTAACTTTCCACAGGCACAGGCCCTACTTGGGGGACGGGAGTAGGAGCTTTGACGGGCCCTCCTTAAACTTTAACACCGATAGGTTGTCCTTTCCTTCGGGCCATTCCCAGACCGCCTTCTCCTTGGCAACGGTGGTAGCTTACGAGTTTAGGGAAAAACCCTTAGTCCCAGGGGTTGCCTACACCCTGGCCACCCTCGTAGCCCTTTCAAGGGTAAACGACCAAAAGCACTGGTTCTCGGACGTCTTCGTGGGCTCCTTAATAGGCTACTACACCGCAAAGTTTGTAGAGGAAAGGCACAGGAGGGTAAAGCTTTTACCCTTTGGCAAAGGTGTTTCCCTCCTCTTAGAGTTTTGAAAGGGCTGAGATAACCTTTTCGTCAAGCTCCACCGCCTTCTTTACGTCACCCGAGTGGGCAAAGGGTATAGGTCCCAAAACCGTTGCCCCTGGGAAGAGGTTGCTGTTTACGGAAGTTATAACCACCTCAAAGGCGGAAACGGGGAAGGGGACACCCTCTAACCTCTCTACCAGCTCCTTGGCACTACCGTAGAGGGTTATGGCGTTATCGTAGGAAAAGAGGGTTATGGCTACCCTCGGATTTTCCCTCAGATTCTTGGCGGTCTGGGAGTTGGAGCTAAGGGCTATCCTTAAAGTCCTCTCATCCACGGGGTATACCCAAGTTATGAAGGCCTGGTGGGGATTGCCCTCAACCGCGGTGGCAACCACTACTGGAAAGACCCTTAAATCCTTTATCAGGTTTAAAATCTCCCTACTCAGCATAAGCTAATATTATAGTAGGAAACAAAGAGCTTAAAGAGCTTTTCTTGGTCAAGGCAGGGCCTACCTTCACATACCTTTGGAAAGCAGGGGGAGCAGGGAAGGTTTAAACTTATAAGGGTAGCCTCCCCTAAGGGTTTCCAGACCACCGGGTCCGTTGGACCGTAAAAGAGAAAGCTCTTTACCCCTAAGTAGCTGGCAAGGTGTGAAAGGCCACTATCGTTCCCTACAAAAACCCTTGCATCCTTTAACTCCAAAGAGAGTTTAACCAGGTCCCCCTCGTAGAAGAAGTCCTTTACTAAGTCCCCTAAGTGTAGGTCCGCTTCCCCCAGTATGAAGGTAGTTTTTAGGCCTTCCTCCTCTAAGAACTTCTTTATTCTGAAAAAGAGTTCAAGGGGAGGATTTTTCTTCCTTGAGCCCGAGGAGGGGTGTATTACCGCCTTTCCCCTTAAAAGCCCCCTGCCTCCCCTTAAATCAATCCTCCTTGAATAAATTTTAGGGAGTTTAAGCTCTTTAAAGTAGTAATCCACTATCCAAATCCTTTCTTTTGGAAAAGGCTCTATCCCTCCTTCAAAGGAAAAGATTATTTCTATGTCCCACTTTCCTTGGATAAACTCAGGTAATACCTCCTCCACCCACCCCAAATACTTTGCCAACTTAAAGTAGTCCGTATTACCTACTACGGTAGTCCTATAACCGAGCTTTTTTAAAACCTCTAAAACCGGATAAGTTAATAAGGTATCCCCAAGCCCTCCCCTTCTGTAAAGTAAAACTCTACCTGCCCCTGACTTTGGTAATTCCAAAGTGGCAACTATTACAAGAGGATAGGTATTTTAAGGCTATAACCCTGTGCTTTTTGTGTATTCCCATAAAGGGTTCAAACCTCCTTACCCTCTTTATACCTATTCCAAAATGACACCTATAACAGGTTATCATAGCCTCCCTCCAAAGCTTTATTGCCCTTTCTTTATCCTTTTCCTTTAAGGCCTCTGGTAAAAGTTTAAACAACAGTTTCTGCCTCCTTTTGGCAACCCGTTTTACTTCCTTTGGCATCTTCTTTAACTTTTCCTTCATTAAGGCTATATTCCTACCACAGGCGGAAATACCCTCCGAGGAGTTTATGAGCTTAATGG
>WFPT01000005.1 GCA_015487365.1 Aquificaceae bacterium | reverse complement strand
CTCTATAACTTCCTTTACCGTTTTTGCGACTTCCTTTATAAACTTACTTCTTATATGAAAGGGTTCTATTTTCCACCTTATTATTCTCTCAACCATTGAAAGAACTATTATCTGTTCTTTATCAATACCTTTTACTTGCAGTTTCTTCCATACTTTATTTGCAATACTGGTAAGATGCTCTGGAAAGGCTTCATCTTTATTTTTTACCATCTTTTCAATTAGAGGATACAAATATGGTTTTTCTACCTTAAACCATTCAAGCCCTCCCCGAATCAGCCATGTTTGCTGATTCTTTCCCAAAATGCTGAAAGGCATTTCAAGCTTTGCCATCTCTTCTATGCTTCGGACATTCTCTGTAGATATTGGATGAAGAGCTTTTACCTCCTCCTTAACTCTTTTTCTCATAATTCTTAATTATACCTCTTTAATATAACTCTGTCAAAGCTTCTGGCGAAATATTGCCGAAATAGAGAGTTGTATAAAGTTTGAAGAGGTAGGTAAAAATTGACTAATAGATAAACTGAGTTAGAAAAAATTAGGAGAGACAATTATATTGACAAATTAATATTAAGATTGTATTGTAAAGACAATTTCTCCCAAAGCCGACGCTCTACCTCCTGAGCTACACCCCGTTAGTATGTTTAATTATAACAATTGAGAATAACAACTTTCTGAAGCAAAAGCTCCCTACGAATAGAAGTAATCAAGATACTCAGAGAAGAAGATAAAGGAAAAGCTATAAAACTTTTGGGGATAGGAATCTGGCTCGCTTCTTTCATCACTATCTGTGTTCTTCTACCCTTTTCTTTTAAAATCCTTATATGAATAAACCTTAAAGGTTCCAAAATCCTTTCCCAAGTTGTAGGGAGGGTCCGCTATAATTATATCCGCAAAGTTGTTAGGAAGTTGCCTTAAACCTTCAAGGGCATCCTTTAAATAAATCTTGTTTAAACCTATTCTTTCCACACCTGTAAGTTACATTATATCACAGTAAGCTCTTTAAGGCCCTTTGGCTTATGTAATCCCAAAGGATTAAACTAATTTCTATCGGTGTGTTTAGGAACATAAAGCCCAACCTGTAATGGTTTCCTTCCATTTGGTAAATGTTTCTTAGTTGGGAGTTAAGGGCAAAGGGCTTACCCTTTAAGTTTAAGATGGCTTGGGTTTGCCTTAAATTTAGGCAGAGCTCTACCAAGGAAAGGTTTTGGGTGATTACGGAAAAGCCACCCGTAGATAGGTCCAGGGTTTTTAACTCATACCTTCCCCTCTCTTTAAAGTTTAAAATTACTAAAACTTCACCTTCCGTTCTTACCCTAAGGGTTTTCCTCCTTTCTTCGCCCCATTCAATAACCTCAGGTATTTTTAAGTATAGCTTTGAACCTTTTAGTTTTGCAACGGTCTTAAAACGGAAGTCTTGGGTGCAAACTTCTACCTCATCCCCGTCCCTTAAATATTTAAGTAAAAATTCGGTAGGTTTGACCTCCAAAAGCTTTTCACTAAGGTTTAAACTTTCGGTCCTTGCACACAGATGAACATCTCCCCTCTTAAAGTTGATGCTCAGCGGTGCTCCCATAGGACTTCTACTACCTTCATCCTTGAAGTTTTTCCACTTATTATCCTTACCCTCTCCTTTGGGACCTTGAAGTATTCAGAGAGGAGGTCTATGAGCCTTTGGTTTGCTTTACCCTTCTGGGGCTTTTCCTTTACCCTTACCTCGTAAAAGACGTCCGTTAGCCTCTTTACCCCCTCCCTCTTTGAGTTGGGTTTTACCCTTACCCTTATTAACATCTCAGCCCACCGATTCGGGTTTTTCGTATTCGGGACAGTTGAGCTCACTTAAATCCACCTCGGGTATCTTCTCTTCAACCCTGTTCCTATAACCGCAGACGGGGCATATTATCTCAACCCCGTAGCCCTTGTATAGGTGCCCTACGTCAAAACCGCAGAGGGGACATTCACCCTCTTGGGATATTAGGGAGGTGTAGCCTTCCTTAAAAACCTTCTTTACCCTTTCTATGGCCCTGCTCACTTCCAGGCTGTTCCACTCCGCCCCGCATTCTAAACACCTGTATTCCCTGTAATTTCCCTCCCTTAAAAGTTTTAAGACTTCCCTGCTTCCGCACCTGTCGTCTATGCACTGGGCACCTATTTCCTTAGAGCTCAGTTTGTCTAAGACCTCCAAGAGTTTTCTTTCATTCACTTCCATGGGTATGTCCTTGGAGGTGTAACCACAGCAGAGGCATTGGGCTTCAACCCTTGGGTAGGGCTCGTCGTACTCACAAACCTTTAAGGCTTTCCTTTCACAATAGGGGCAGATTTCTAAGTGGGTTAGACACCTCATAAGATTATAATTTATAGCATCTATGGACGTTTTAAAGGTTGCAAGGGAGGTTATTGAAGAGGAGGTGAGGGGAATTTGTAAGCTTTTGGAAAACTTGACCGAAAACTTTTCAAGGGCAATAGAACTACTTTTAAGGTGTGAGGGTAAGGTGGTGGTAACGGGGGTGGGGAAGTCGGGACACGTAGGGAGGAAGATAGCTTCCACCTTGGCAAGCGTAGGAACTCCCTCCTTCTTTTTACATCCATCCGAGGCACTCCACGGGGATTTGGGGATGATAGAAAAGAAGGATGTGGTCTTGGCAATATCTAACAGTGGTGAGAGCTCTGAGGTTTTGGCTCTCCTACCCTACATCAAGATGTTAAAGGTCCCTTTAATATCCATAACCAACAACCCAAAATCTACCCTGGCAAAGCATTCGGACGTCCATCTTTACTTAGGTATAGAAAGGGAGGCCTGCCCCCTGAACTTGGCCCCCACCACCTCCTCCACCGCAACCTTGGTTCTGGGCGATGCCATAGCCATAACTCTGATGAAACTTAAAGGTTTTACCCAGGAAGACTTTGCCCTTCGCCACCCGGCGGGAGCCCTGGGCAGAAAACTTAAAAAGGTTAAGGATTTATACCACAAAGGGAAGGAGATGCCCCTGGTGAAGGAGGACACACCTATGAAGGAGGTAATCTTGGAGATAACTTCAAAGGGCTTTGGGGCTACCGCGGTGGTAGATGAAGGGGGGAAGCTGGTGGGAATAATTACCGATGGGGATTTGAGGAGGTTCGTCAACAGGGGAGGCTCCTTTGAAAACACAAGGGCAAGGGACGTTATGACCAAAAACCCAAAGACCATAAAAGAGGATGCCTTAGCCATGGAAGCCCTGAGGAAGATGGAAGAGCACAAGATAACGGTCCTAATAGTGGTGGATGAGGAGAAAAAACCCTTAGGAATAATACACATGCACGACATTCTCAGGGCTGAGATGTCTTTAAGATGAGTTTAAGCTATCATACAATAATACATTATGAAAAGGCTAATCAGGACTTACCGCTTAGAGAGCCTATTTTTGGAGATAATCCATTATCCCATAAAAAAGGAGCTCCTCCTCTATCCCATATGTTACTGTCAGGTGGTTAGGAGGGAAGGAAACTACCTGGTTGAGCTAAAAAAAATCCTAAGGTGTTCTACTAAAAGTTTTAGGAGCTTTAAGGTGGATTGGAGGGACGCACTTATGGAGCTTGACCTCTTTTATATTTGGGATGAAGGGGGTAGGAGGTATTACGGGAAGGAAATATTAAGCTTAAAGGAAGGTGAAAACTACCTTATATCTTTACAGCCCGAATATCAGGAAGACTTTAACGATTTTTGCATAAAGCTCATAAAGTATTGGAACGTATTGGGTAAGATGGATGCAGGGGAGAGTCTGAGGACTTCTCTCGTGCTCTTTAACGAGGAGCTCTTTTGTGAACTCTACCGCTACTTGGAGCTAAGGGAAAGGTTAGACCCCTTCTTAAAGGTTTTAAAGGATTTAAGCTACCTATACTGCAATCAGGGTGAGCCAGGTGAAGTTATAAGGGTTTTAGAGGACTCTACAAGCGTCCTCTCCCAACTGCCCAAAAATTACAAAGGTGTTAATACCTTAAAGTTTAAGAGGAAGCTGGAAAGGGCTTTAAGATTCTTTAAAAAGACTGGGATTTTGCTGAGGGTTAGGGTGGAAACCTCTGACTTAGGGGAAGGTAAGCTCCTAGGAG
>WFPT01000004.1 GCA_015487365.1 Aquificaceae bacterium | reverse complement strand
GGTTATGGAGCAGTTGGAGGAGGGGGAGGGGATTTTAATCCTTGAAGGGGATGCGGGAACGGGTAAAAACTTTACGGTGGAGGTCTTTGCGAGCCTTACGGGGAGGCCCCTGATTTTAATCCCCTGTAATTCCAAGATGGAGAAGGAGGACCTAACCTTTTACTACGAGTTTGACCCCCAGACTGGAACCAAAAGGGTTAGCTCGGACCTGGTAAAGGCCTTAAAGGTTGAAGGTAGTATTATAGTCTTTGATGAGATAAACACCTTACCCCCTTCTTTGGTAAAGTTCTTCAACCCCCTCTTTGATTACAGGAGGTATTTAAGGCTTTCCTACGGTGAGAAGGTTAGGGCCAGCAAAGGGGTTATTTTCGTAGGGACGATGAACCCACAAAATTACTTAGGGGTTTCCCCCCTTCCCGAGGACGTTAAGTCAAGGGCGGACATCCTTTACATAGACTACCCTCCCTTTGAAGGGGAAGGCCTTTACCTTCCTGACGAAGCTCTAATCCTAAAAAACTACTTAAAGGAGCTATCCCTACCCAAGGAGGAATTTACCCTACTTTGGCACCTGGTGGTAAATTCCTTGGAAACCAAGAGGGCCAAGGAAATTTACAGCAAGGAAAGGGAAAGACTAATCTGGGAGCTCTTTAAGCTCTTAAAGGTTGCAAACGCCATAAGGAAGGCTTATAGGGAATTTCAGAGCCAGAGGTCCGAAAGGGTAGTGGATTTTGTCTTTTCACTGAGGGATAGTATAAGGTGTGCCAAAAGAATAGGGAGGGCCAAAGATGCGAAGGAGTCCTTAGAAGTTACCATTTTGCCAAAGGTTTCAAATCCAATAGAAAGGGAGGTGATAAAGTCCATAATTGAGGAAAACTGCAACGAGCTTTAACGGAAAATTAACGAAAGGGGCAAAGGTCCTATAATATAATACCACCAACGATGGAGGAGGTGAAAATTACCCAAAGTTTTTTAAGGGGTGGATTAAAATTAGAATGTATGAAGAAGAAGGTTCTTTTAGGGTTGGTGGCCTCTTTGGTTTTAAGTGCCTGTGAGGGGGAGCTCATAGGGGGAGGTAGTATAGGTAAGTTGCAGGCCTGCGGTGAAGGGGAAAACCTTACGGGCTATCACTATCAGGGTCAAGCCTGTGGAAACTGCCACATTCCAAGGTCACCCAATTATAGCATCGCTGGGCTCTTTGAAATTCCAAGGACCTTTGCAGCGGGTGGGACCATTTTCAGTAAGATTGACGAGCCGGATGGCAATTTAGGAGCCTACCCTTACAGCGTAAGGCTTATAGAAGAGAGCACAAATAGGACCTTTACCGCCTGCCTTGCAAGGGGTAGGGGTAACTTTGCCCTTTACTCTTTTCCAACGAGGAACTTTAAAGTGGAAGTAATAGACAGCAACGGTAATGTGGTAAATAAAACCTTGGGTTATACCCACTCACCTAACAGGTTTGACTGCAACTCCTGCCATAGGGCAATCGCAGGCTCTACCACCTCACCCGGTAGGATAGTAAATTACGACCTATACGCTCAAAACCAAAACCCATTAAATCCCAAAAATCCACCAGCAAACGTAAGTCAAAACCTAACCGTAGCTTGGAGCACTGTAATCTTTCCCCAACTGGTAAATGACTGTGGAGGTTGCCATCAACCCAACTCTTTGGCCTCTTCCCTAAACTCTTCCTTTGTCATATACACCAACAACTCGGACAGGACCTACAACTTGGTTTTAAACGGAACTCCCAACACTCCCGGTTATACTTCCTTCATAAACAAGGTCCAACCTATAAACTCTTTAATAATTTTAAAGGCCCTAAACGACCCTAACTTAAAGTGGGCTAACGGAGGGGGAGTGGGACACGGTGGAGGTCAGATTTATACAAACAGCAAGGTGGAAAATCCGACCCTCTACCAAAAGTATCAGAACCTGGTGGTATGGATACAAAACGGTGCTCCAAAGGGAACCACTCCCACCGTAAGTGGAAACCTTTCCTATACAAGGGACATACAACCCATACTCAAAAACAAGTGTAGTGCCTGCCACTTTGCGGGTAGTGGAAGAATCTTTACCGTTGATATGACCGTAAGTCAGCTAATCAGTAATGGTCTTGTGGTAAAGGGTAGTCCTTCCCAATCACCCCTTTACAGGAAGGGCTCAGGTATAGCACCCCATACCGGTGGTAATGCCCTCGGAGTTGATAGCCAGAAGGTCTATAACTGGATTTTACAGGGTGCAAATCCATAAGGAGGTGTAAGGGATGGAAGTTGGTTATTGGGCCTCTTTTACAGCAGGTTTGCTAAGCTTTTTGGCTCCCTGCGTCCTACCTATCGTCCCCGCTTACCTTTCCTACCTAACGGGAACACAGGCGGCGGTGGGACAACAAGAAAGCAAGTTTAACCTTTCTATGCTAATACCGGTGGTCTTCTTCGTTTTGGGATTTTCTACGGTCTTTATCTTCATGGGTGCGGGAGCTTCCTATATAGGAGAGCTCTTTGCAGAATACAGGGAGCTCATAGCAAAGGTAGGGGGAGCCTTTGTAATCTTTTTTGGCTTCCACTTTATGAACCTCTTTGTAAATCCAAACTTTATAAAATACTTTAACGGCGTAGGCCTTTTAATCCTATCCCTATACCTATTTGGGGGAATGTCCCTGGAAACCTTAAAGGATTTTGCGGGTGTTTGGGTTGTGGTAGATGGGTTATACCTTATGAACGTCCATATGTTTTTATACCGTCAGATGCGCTCCCAGGTCCAGATGAAGAAAACGGGAGTATGGACTTCCTACATAGTGGGCCTTTCCTTTGGTGCGGGTTGGTCTCCCTGCATAGGTCCGGTTTTGGGCTCTATTCTAATCTATGCGTCCCAAACGGAAAACGTTTTTAAAGCTATGACCCTCTTGGGTATGTATTCTCTGGGCTTAGGAATTCCCTTCCTCCTGGCGGGAATATTCTGGCAGTTCTTTTTAAACTTTATCAGGAAGTTTGGAAAGTTCTTTACGGTTGTAGAATACGTAGGTGGGGCTCTTCTTATAGTCCTTGGGATATTGCTCATTACTGGGCAGTTGGCTATAATATCCTCTCAGTTGGAAGGATGAGGGTTTTAGCGGTATTTGTGGTAGCTTTACTCCTCCTTTCCTGTGGGGGAGGGACTACCTCCTCTTCTTCAAACCTATCGGTTAGCTCCTTTGGTTGGCACTTTCAGGGTAGAAACTGTTTGGCCTGCCACAACGTAGATTTAAGTAAGAATTTAAGGCAACTAATAATAGGGGGGACCGTCTATAAAAACTTTAACGTTTCTAACCCAGACGACCCAAACCAAGTTTGCAAGACAAAGCTTGCCATATGGCTAACCGTTGGTCCCTGCGTAGGTGGCAATACGGTAGTTGATACCACAAACAGCACCTACTTAAACAACATTTCCAACACGAGGGGTTATAGTGGTTCTGGAAATATCTTCATCCTAAGGAGGGGAGGGATTACGGATATACCCAAGGGCTCCTATACGGTTTGCCTGTTGGCCTACGACTCTAAAACAAAAAACTGGATACTGATAGCCCAAAGCAAAAACAACTCCCATTCCTTTGACATAGGTATAAACAACTACGACCCAAGGAATAACCCTGTTGATAGCCTAAACCGTTACTCCTGTAATGCTTGCCATACCTACCCAAACCCTAAGGCAAACGCACCGGGTAGGATTTACGCAAATTTGAATAAATTCTATTGCAAATAAAAAACTATGGAGGTGGTGGAGATGGTAAGGAAGGTATTAGTTTTGGTGGCCTTTGGGATGGGCGTCCTGTTTGGAATTCCAAGGATGGGTCAGATTGCCCCAAACTTTACCCTGCCGGACATATTTGAGCCCTCTAAGACTTACTCCCTTTCGGACTTTAAGGGGAAGGTAGTCCTACTAAACTTTTGGGCCAGTTGGTGCACCGGTTGTAGGGCGGAGATGCCAGAGTTTATTGAAGTCCAAAATAGGTATAAGGACAAAGGTTTTGTAATCGTTGCGGTTAATGTGGATAGGTCTCCCGAAAAGGGGATAAACTTTTTAAAGGAGCTTGAAGAGGAAACGGGTAAGAAGATTAACTTTTTAGTCCTTTACGATGGTAATAAGAAGGTTATAAGGAAGTATAAGCCCATAGGTATGCCAAGCTCTTATTTAATAGGTAAAGATGGAAGGCTCATAAAGTATTTTCCTTCCTCCTTCACCAAGGAAAACATAGACATACTCATCAGAGCCATAGAGGAGGCCTTAAAATGAGACTTTTACTAATACCCATCTGCTTTTTCCTGATGGGTTGCTCTGAAAAACTGGTAAGGGTTATGCCTTATGAAAGGGAGTTTTTTGCCCAAGAGAAAATGTTAATAAGTCCAATAGACGTTAGGGCAGAACAAGAAGGCCACGTATTTTTAATAAGGGAGGCCTCCGCAGGGGGTGAGGCCTCCTTTCAAGGAGGTTGCGGATGCAGGTAGTCCTCTTCCTCCTACTTTTGCTCCTCCTAATACCCCTTTTTAGGCTCTTTGGGGCAGAAGTTTCAGACAAACTCTTTGTAGGCTTTGGCTATTACGGGGATAATGGGAAATCCCACGTCTTTTCACCGATAGTGGAGCTGGTTAAAAAGCTTTCAAGGGAGTGGATTTTAACAGTTAAGGAAAGGATAGATGCCATATCCGCAGCGAGCATAAAAAACGGTGGGAGGGTCTTTCAGGTGGACTCGGTAGCGGGAGCATCGCCCTCAAAGCAGGGACTCTTTCAGGACCTAAGGAGTGCCACCACCTTATCCTTAACTTGGACGGATGTAGATAACACGGTCTCCTTTGGAGGATACTTTTCAAGGGAAATAGACTATGAGGGCAAGTCGGTATTTTTAACCTACATAAGGCAGTTAAACTTACAAAACACCGCCTTGGGAATATCCCTTTCCCAGGCAAACGACAGATGGTTCCCCCGCTTTAAGAGGGAGGGTTGCCCCAAAAGTAGAAACGAAAGGAAGATAGACCTTTCCATAACCCAGCTCTGGTCTCCTACCTTAATGTTTTCCTTCATATACTCAGACATATATTCGTATGGTTTTCTACCTTCCCCTTACCACTACTACATAACCAAAGACTGGGCAAGGTTTGAAAGCTATCCCAACAAAAGAAAGGCAAGCGCCTACACTCTAAGGGCGGTAAAGCTTTTAAACGAAAGGACCAGTCTAAACCTTATGTATCGTTATTATACGGATGATTGGAAGATAAAAAGCCATACCATTAATGCAGAAGTTTATAGGGACGTTAAGAGGAACTTTACCCTCGGTTTTAGGGGTAGGCTCTATACCCAAACCAAAAGCTTCTTTGCAAAGAGTATAGGAAACTACAAACTAAACGACCCTTACATAGCCATAGATTACAGAATGAGTGCCTTTTCCTCCATTACCCTTGGGACTATGTTCATTTACAAACCCAAGAAACGCTCCCTAAGGCATTTAAAGTTTAAGGGTAGCTTTGACCTATACTTTACTTCCAACAACGAATACATAAAAACTTGGTATGGTGTAAGCAACTTAAACGCAATATTCTTAACCTTTGGGGTGGATTATAATTTTTAGTTTAGACTCTTTTACCTATAAGCTTTAAAAATTCTTCTTCGCTTATGGTTTTTATTCCCAGCTCCTTTGCTCTGTTCAGTTTTAGTCTGCCTGGCTCATCCCCTACCACCAAGTAGGTGGTCCTCCTGCTAACGGTGTTTGAAAATTCACCCCCCAGCTCTTCCACAATTCTCCTTGCCTCCTCCCTGGTAAAGCTCTTTAAGGCACCCGTGAAGACAAAGACCATCCCCTTTAAGGGTCCCTCCCCTTTCCTTGCCCTAAGGTTTACTCCCGCCCTTTCCAGCTTTTCTATTACTTTCAGGTTTTCCTCCCTTTTGAAGAACTCCTTTATGCTGTTTGCTACCACAAAGCCAACGTCCTCCAAGGAGGTTAGCCTTTCTAAGGGAATATCCTTTAACTCCCAGATGTCCTTAATGACTTTTGCTATTTTCCTGGCGGTGGTTAGCCCCACGTACCTTATACCTAAGCCATAGAGGACCCTATCAAGGCCCCTACTTTTGGAGCTTTCTATGGCCTTTATTAGGTTGTAGGAGGACTTGTAGGAGAAGTTGGGTAGCCTTATTAGTTGCTCCATTTTCAGGTAATATAGGTCCCCAACGTCCTTTACCAAACCCCTCTTGTATAAAAGCTTTGCGGTGGATTCCCCCAAGCCCTTAATGTCCATAGCGTCCTTGCTGGCCCAGTGTTTTATGCGTAAAACCACCTGCTCCGGACAGGCTATGTTTATACACCTTATGGCTACCTCTCCCGGAAGCTTTACCAACCTTGAGCCACAGGAAGGGCAAAACTGAGGGTAGTTTATGGGCATTTCGTCTCCCTTCCTTGCCTCCTTTATAACCTTTACTACGTAAGGTATAACCTCCCCCGCCCTCTCTATTAGGACCGTATCCCCAACCCTTATATCCTTTTCCCTTATAAAGTCCTCGTTAAAGAGGGAAACCGATGAAATTACCACTCCCCCAACCTCTACGGGCTCTAACTTTCCAACGGGTGTAATTACTCCAGTCCTTCCCACCTGGAATACTACGTTTATGAGCTTTGTGGTTGCCTGCTTGGGTTTAAACTTATAGGCGATAGCCCACCTTGGGTGATGGGAGGTAAAACCTAAGAGCTCATAAAGCCTCCTATCGTTTACCTTTACGACCATACCGTCAATCTCGTAGGGGAAGTCCTTCCTCTTCTCCTCCCACTCCTTGCAGTATCGTATAACCTCTTCTATACCTTTGCAAACTTTTATCTGTTTGTAAGGGGTCTTAAAGCCTAAGAGGTGGAGGAGTTTTATACTCTCATAGTGGGTTTTGGGCTCCCTTTCCTTTGGCTCTACGTAAGATATTTGATATACCACCGCTTCTAACTTCCTCTTTGCCACCTCCCTTGGGTCTTGGAGCCTTAGGGAGCCTGCGCTTGCGTTCCTTGGGTTGGCAAAGGGGGGGAGGCCCTCTTCCATCCTTTCCTGGTTTAGCCTTCTAAATTCATCCCTCCTCATAAGGACCTCCCCCCTAAGCTCAACCACTTTTATGTTAAACCTGGAGAAGGGAGCGCTTAGGGGAATGGTTTTAATGGTCTTTAAGTTGTTGGTTATATCT
>WFPT01000003.1 GCA_015487365.1 Aquificaceae bacterium | reverse complement strand
GACGACCCTTCCTTTAGCCCCATCTACGGCTACTTAAAGTTTAGGTTTAAAACAAAAGAGGGTATAAAAATAGTCGTAAAGAGGTTAAAGGTTAGCACCTTCCTCTTAATTACCTTTTACCTCCTCCTATACTTTATACTTTTAAGTCTTTTAACCTTTCGTCTCCTCAAAAGAGCCTTCTTGGAAGTGTTAAAGTTAAGTAAAATTATCTTAGAAGGTGGGTGGGATTACAAGCACCTAAAAAACAGGATAAGGTCTATAAAAGTAACTTACTTTCCCGAGTTAAAATCTTCCCTCTTACACCTCCTTGAAAACTTTGACGAGCTAAACAGGATGAGCCACTTGGAAAAGCTCAGCTTAAAAAGAAAGGCCTTCACCGATTACCTGACGGGTCTATACAACCGCTTCTTCTTTGAAGAGAGTGCAAAGGTGCTGTTTGAAAGGGCAAAGAGGTACAACGAGCCCCTTTCCTTGATAATCTTTGACCTTGATGACTTTAAGCGCATAAACGACGAATACGGGCATTTAGCGGGTGATTTGGTCTTAAAGGAGTTTGCAAGGATAATTAGGGGTAATCTGAGGAGGTCGGATGTAGTTGCAAGGTATGGGGGAGAGGAGTTTGTAGTCCTCTTACCTAACACCCCAAAGGATAAGGCCTTTTTGGTAGCGGAAAGAATAAGGAAAAAGCTAAAAGAGAGGACCTTTGAGCTGAACGGAAACGGAGTAACTATAACGGTCAGCGCGGGGGTTGAAGATAACGAAGGTAAGGAAACCTTTGAGGAGATGCTAAGGTGCGCGGACGAAAAGCTTTACAGGGCCAAGAGGGAGGGTAAGGACAGGGTAGTTGTATAATTTTATTTAAGGAGGGCTGGTAGCTCAGTTGGTAGAGCGGCGGACTCTTAATCCGTCGGTCGGGGGTTCGAGTCCCCCCCAGCCCACCAAACCTTGAGCTATATAAAGGAGTTTAAATCTTTAAGGCTTTACAAACTCTTTTTAGAGGATGAAAACCTAAAAAAACTACGCTCTAAGGACAGCTTCTGGAAGGAGGTAAGTGAGGCATACGGAGTTAGGAGACTGATAAGGCCTTACCTTTTAAGGGACCCTTTTTATGTAGTCGTTGATGTAGGAGCTGGGAAGGGAATATTTACCACACTGACCGCACTCATGCACCCAAAAACTAAGGTAGTGGCAATAGACCCCGACGAAAGTGTTAAGTGGGAGCACCTAAAAAACTTAAAGAATGTAGAAACCTATAAACTTAGCATTTACTCGGAAGAATTTTTAAAGCTTTTGAAAGGATTTAAAAAAGTTATAATGGTAGGAATACACCTATGCACCCACCTTGCCATAAGGTTTGCACAGGTTTATAACCAGTTGGAGGAGGTAAGGGTTGGGGTTTTGGTTCCCTGTTGCGTTGGAGATTACCCAGAGCAAACCTTTAAGGTAATAGAGGAGGAAATAGACAAATACACCGCTTGGAGCATCTACTTGGCCACCCTCTTTAAGGGAAAGGTAAAAACTAAGAGGGATAGTAAAATCCTTTCACCTAAGAATATATTAATCTTGGCTACGAAGGATGGATAGGTTTAGGTTAAGGACCAACTTAAAGCCTGCGGGGGACCAACCAAAGGCCATAAAGGAGCTACTGGATAACTTAAAGAAGGGGGTAAAGGAGCAGGTCCTCTTGGGGGTAACGGGTAGTGGGAAAACCTTTACCTTGGCAAAGGTAATAGAAAGCTTTAACAGGCCCACCTTGGTTATAGTCCATAACAAAATCTTAGCCGCACAACTTTACAGGGAGTTTAAGGAGCTATTTCCAGAAAATGCGGTTGAATACTTTATATCCTTTTACGATTACTACCGGCCCGAGGCATACCTTCCAGAAAGGGACCTATACTTGGAAAAGGATGCAAGGATTAACGAAATTTTAGAGCTTTACAGACACTCTACCACCGTCTCCGTTTTAAACAGGAGGGATGTAATAGTGGTGGCCTCCGTTTCCTGTATATATAACCTTGGAAAGCCCGAAAATTACCAAGAACTTAGGGTAAAACTCAGAAGGGGTAGTAGGTTTGCCCTAACTAAGGTCCTAAAAAAGCTTGTAGAAATGGGTTATAGTAGGAAGGAATACCCTACCCAGAGGGCAACCTTTTCTTTAAGGGGTGGGAACTTAGAGGTAGTCCCTTCCAACACAGAAGACTACTTTGTAAGGGTTGAGGTTTGGGACGATGAAATTGAGTCTATAAAGATTTTGGATACCTTAAACAGGGAAGTGGTAGAGGAAGTGGAAGAATTTACCCTGTATCCGGCAAGCCACTACATAGCACCAAGGCCCACCTTAGAAAAGGCCTTAAAGGAAATAGAAAGGGACTTAAAGGAAAGGGTAAAGGAGTTAGAGAATAGGGGGAAGCTCTTAGAGGCCAAGAGGCTTTATCAGAGGACAACCTACGATTTGGAAATGCTCAGGGAGTTTGGCTACTGTAAGGGTATAGAAAACTACTCCCGCTACTTTGACGGAAGGAAGCCCGGAGAGCCACCCTTTACCCTCTTGGACTACTTTCCCGAGGACTTCCTTTTAATAATTGACGAATCCCACCAGACCATCCCACAGCTTAGGGCCATGTATAGGGGAGACCGTTCAAGGAAGGAAAAGTTAGTGGAATACGGTTGGAGATTACCCTCCGCATACGACAACAGGCCCTTAAAGTTTGAAGAGTTTTTAGAGAGGGTAAATCAGGTAATTTACGTTTCCGCAACACCCTCTGAGTGGGAGCTAAGTAGAGCCCAAGCGGTGGTAGAGCAAATAGTAAGACCTACGGGGCTCTTAGACCCGCTAGTGGAAGTAAGACCAACAAAGGGACAGATGGAGGACCTCTTAAAGGAACTTGGGGAGGTTAGAAGGAGGGGAGAAAGAGCCTTAGTTTTAACGACCACAAAGAGGCTTGCCGAAGATGTCTCCGAATACCTAAACGAGAGGGGGGTAAAGGCAAAGTATATGCACTCAGAGCTTAATGCCTTTGAAAGGTCAAAAATAATAAGGGAGCTGAGGGAGGGAGAGATAGAGGCAATAGTGGGTGTAAATCTTTTAAGGGAAGGTTTGGACCTACCGGAGGTCTCTTTGGTAGCCATCTTAGAGGCGGACAAGGAAGGCTTTTTGAGGAGTTACTCTTCCTTAATTCAGATGATTGGAAGGTGTGCAAGGAACGAAAGGGGGAAGGCTATACTTTATGCGGACAGAATAACCCAGTCTATGAAAAAAGCCATAGAGGAAACAAAAAGGAGGAGGAAAATACAGGAAGAATACAACAAGAAAAACGGTATAACTCCAAGGAGCATAAAAAAACCCGTAAAAGAACTATTAATCTTGGAGGAGTTGGATTACCTAAAACCCTTAGAATACTCGGAAAGCTTTAACTCCGAGGAGGAAATCCTCCAAGAGATAAAGAGGTTAGAGGAGGAGATGAGGGAGCAGGCCAAAAGGTGGAACTTTGAAAGGGCGATAGAGCTTAGGGAAAGGATAAAGAGGTTAAAGCTACTTTTGGTAAGTGCAAACCCTTGATATATAATAAAGCCATTATGAAGGAGGATATCCTCTTGATGTCTATGGTTGAGATGGTTAGGAATTTAAAGGAGCTTTTGGGGGAGAGGGGGCTTTATGCGGTTTTAAGGTTTTCGGGAAAGAGGAGCTCCAAGGGTTTTTTTGAAAGGCTAATAGGCGACTTCCCTCAGAGGATTGAAGCGGAGGAGGCCTTAAAGAGGTCCTGTCAGATTTTGGTGGAGCTGGGCTTCTTTGAAGACTTTAAGATTAAAGGGGACAAGGTTTTACTCAGCGGTTGCATCTTTTCAAAGGAGTTGGAGGGGGTAGAAAACCTTTCCTACTACTTTGTAGGCCTCTTGGAGGGCCTTTGCGAGTTTATGAGCAAAGAGGAAATAAAGGTCTTCCCCTTAATGTGTAAAGAAAGCAGTATAGCCCTTTCTTATGCAACTTAGGTTAATTTTAACCTTAGCCCTTTTAGTCCTTTCCTGCTCCCAGAAGGTTAGTGAGGCTCAGCTAATAAAAAGTGCCAGGGAAAACTACTTAAAGGCCCTTTCCTCTTACAGAGCCAAAGAATACGACGATGCCATAACCTACTTTAAGGAAGCCTTAAAGAACTTAGAATACTTAAAGGCAAAAGAAGTAAAGCTTGCAAAGTTTTACCTTTCCCTCTCCTACTTTTTTGAAAGGGAGTATATCCAGAGCTTGGTGTATTTAGAAGATTTTGTCCAGACCTACAAGGGGGACCCTTTAAGGGAAAAGGCCTTCTATTACTTAATTTTAAGCTACTACGAGCTCTCACCCGACCCTTACAGGGACCAAAGCTATACCAAGGAGACCATAAAAAAGTGTAAGGAGTTTTTGAGGGAATACCCAAAGAGTAAGTATGTGGGGGAAGTTGAGGAAATTTTAAAGGAATCCTATAAGAAGTTGGCCCAGCATGAGCTACTCATAGCAAGGTTTTACAGGGATTACGGTTACTACTACTCCGCAACCCTTAGGTACGAAAGGCTATTAAAAGAATACGGCCAATACATAGACAAAAAGAGGGTTTGGAGGGAATACCTCCTCACCTTAAAGAGGGTCCCAGACTATGCGAGGGAGAGGGTGAG
>WFPT01000002.1 GCA_015487365.1 Aquificaceae bacterium | reverse complement strand
GACAGGGCCTAAGGATATACGACTTCATAGACAGGGAAAAATTTTTAAGGAGCTTAAAATCCTTTAAAAAGGTGGAGGTAATCTTTCACCTGGGGGCCTGCACGGATACGACCAACTACGACGGGAAGTTTATGATGGAGAACAACTACGAGTATTCAAAGGAAATACTTTTCTTCTGCCAGGAGAATAAGATAAGGCTAATTTACGCATCTTCCGCCTCCGTCTACGGCGACAAGAATTGCTTTGAGGAGAGGAGGGAGTGTGAAAGACCCTTAAACGTTTATGCATATTCTAAGTTCCTCTTTGACGAGTTCGTTAGAAGGCAAAACTTAAAGACTCAGGTGGTAGGTATAAGGTACTTTAACGTTTATGGACCCAACGAAAAGCACAAGGGAAAGATGGCCTCCGTTATAAACCAGTTCTTCTACCAGGTAAGGAAGGAGGGGAAGTTAAAACTCTTTGAAGGTAGTGAAAAATTTTTTAGGGACTTTATTTACGTTAAAGATTGCGTAAAGGTAAATCTCTTCTTTTACGAAAATCCCCAAATAAGTGGAATCTTTAACTGTGGAACTGGAAGGGCAAGGAGTTTTTACGAGCTATCTTTAATCCTACTGAACGAATTAAAAAAATATGGAATAGAGGGGGAAGTTGAGTTTATACCCTTTCCTGAGAGCTTAAAAGGTAAGTATCAAGAATATACCTGTGCTTCCTTAAAGAGGTTAAGGGAGGCGGGCTACGAGGAAGAATTTACACCCTTAGAAGAGGGTATAAGGGACTACTTGAAGTTTTTGGTTGAAAAGGATGGATACTTACTTTAACGTTGCAATAGCTCAGCTAAATTCAAAGGTTGGGGACTTTGAGGGGAATTTAAGGAAGCTAAAGGAGGCTTGGGAAGAGGTAGATAAAAAGGCACACCTTTTAATCTTGCCCGAGCTTTACCTGTGCGGTTATCCACCCGAGGACCTCCTTTTGAGGGAGGACTTTTTAAGGGAGTGCGACGGGGCCTTTAAGAGGGTCTTGGAAATTTCCAAGGAGTTTGAAACCCCAATAGCGGTAGGTGGTGTCCTATACGAGGGATATCCAAGGAACGCCCTCCTTTTAATACACAAAGGTAGGGTAGCCCTTAAATACTTTAAGAGGTTCTTACCCAATTACAGCGTCTTTGACGAAAAGAGGTACTTTAAAGAGGGTGATGAGCCAAGGAATTTAAAGATAAACGGGGTGTGCCTTACCTTCTCAATATGTGAGGACATATGGCATCCCGACGGCCTTGAAAGGGAAGGGATTTTGAGGGGAGGGGAGGTGATAATAAACGTAAATGCATCTCCCTTTTACGAGGGGAAGTACCTCTTTAAGGAAAACTTTTTAAAGGCGAGGGCTCAGGACAACCTCGCCTACGTAGTTTATGTAAATATGGTGGGGGGGCAGGATGAGCTAGTCTTTGACGGTAGGAGCCTAATTTTATCACCGGAGGGAGAAGTTTTAGCAAGGGCCAAAGCCTTTGAAGAGGACCTACTCATTACCACCTTAGAAGTTTCCAGGGTAAGGAAGAATAGACTCGTAGACCTTAGGTGGAGGGAAAGGGCACGGGTAGAAGAATTTGAAAACTTAAAGGTGAGGGCAAAGGGGTATTTTAGGGGTAGGGTGGAAGATTCCCCCACCGGGATTGAGGAGATTTACGGGGCAATACTCTTAGGGATAAGGGACTATACCTTTAAAAATTCCTTTGAAGGGGTAATCTTGGGAATCTCTGGGGGGATAGATTCAAGCCTCTGCCTTTGTCTTTGCGTTGATGCCTTGGGTAAAGATAGGGTAAAGGCCCTCTTTATGCCCAGCCAGTTTTCCTCCAAGGAGAGTTATGAGGATGCGAGAAAACTTTGTAAAAACTTAAAAGTAAAGCTTGTAGAAATCCCCATAAGGGAAATATTTTTGAGCTATGAGAAGGAGCTTGGTAAATTCTTTAAAGGTTTTGACGTTGCGGACGAAAACTTGCAGGCAAGGATAAGGGCAAACCTCCTCTTTTACTTTTCCAACAAGGAAAACCTTTTGGTAATAGCAACCTCCAACAAGAGTGAGACCGCGGTGGGTTATACTACCATCTACGGTGATATGGCGGGAGGCTTTGCCCCCATAAAGGACCTTTACAAAACCAAAGTCTATGAGCTTGCCCATTTTAGAAACGAAAGGATTTCCGAGGACATACCAAGGAGGGTCTTTGAAAAACCTCCCTCCGCGGAGCTTAGGGAAAACCAAAAAGACCAGGACGTCCTCCCCCCCTACCCCCTCTTAGACTCCATCTTAAAGCTTTATGTAGAAGAGGGTCTATCCTTAAAGGAGATAGTAAAGAGGGGTTATGAAGAGGATTTGGTAAAGAGGGTTATACTCATGGTAAAGAGAGCTGAATACAAGAGGAAGCAGGCACCCCTTGGCATAAAACTAACCAAGAGGGCCTTCGGTAAGGATTGGAGGATACCTGTAACCAACAGCTTTTACTAAATTAATTTTTGTGGATAAGGTAGAAAAACTCCTCCTTCATTATGAAGGTAAGGACAGGGAGGAGGTGGAAGAGGCTCTAAAATTTTGCTATGAAAAGCACAAAAATCAAAGGAGGGCCTCGGGTGAGCCCTACTACTACCACCCCTTAGAGGTTGCCCTCATAGTAAAGGATTTAGGTTTGGATAAAACCAGCGTAATCTCAGCCCTCCTACACGATACCTTGGAAGATACCGATACAACCCCCGAGGAGCTGGAAGAGAGGTTTGGAAAGGAGGTTAGGAAAATAGTGGAGGGATTGACTAAACTGAGCAAGGTAAAGATTAGGAGTTTAGAGGAAAAGTTTGCGGAAAATTACAGGAAGATGCTCGTAGCCAGCGTAGATGACATAAGGATAATCCCCATAAAGCTTGCGGACAGACTGCACAACCTTAGGACCTTAAAGTATTTACCGAAGGAAAAGAGACGGAGGATAGCCTTAGAAACCCTACAAATTTACGCCCCCATATCCCACAGGCTGGGAATTTGGAAGATAAAAAGGGAGTTGGAGGATTGGTGCTTTTACTACCTTTATCCTAAGGAATACCAAAGGGTAAGGAAGTTCGTTTATAGGCAGGGCAAGGAGCTTTTAAGGTATTTAAAGTCAGAGATTATACCCAAGGTTGTAAAGGCCCTAAAAGAGAGTAAGTTGGAGGCAAAGATTACTTACAGGCAAAAGCACCTTTACAGCATATGGGAAAAGACCCAGAGGAAAGGTATAAGCTTAGAGGAAGTTTATGACCTCCTCGGGGTGAGGATAATACTAAAAAGTGTAGAAGAATGCTACCTGGCCTTAGGTATAGTCCATAAACTCTTTAAGCCCATACCGGAAAGATTTAAGGATTACATCTCCCTACCAAAGCCCAACATGTATCAGTCCCTCCACACCACGGTAATAGGGGACAGGGGAAAGATAGTGGAGTTTCAGATAAGGACCTTTGAAATGGACGAGGTTGCTGAGAGGGGGATAGCGAGCCACTGGTTTTACAAAGGGGGAGGTAGAATAAAGGACGTTGAAAAGTTCTCCTGGCTTAGGGAGATAGTGGAGGAGATAAAGGGTAAAAGTTCTAAGGAGGTCCTTGAAGTGGTAAGGACAAACCTCTTTTCCGACGAAGTCTTCGTCTTTACGCCAAAGGGTGACCTGGTGGTCCTACCCAACGGCTCAACCCCGGTGGATTTTGCCTACAAGATACACACGGATATAGGAAACCACTGCGCGGGTGCCAAAGTAAATGGGAGGTTGGTTTCCTTAGACTACAAGTTAAAAAACTGGGACATAGTGGAGATAATAACCTCCCCTGAAAAAAAGCCCTCCCCCTCCTGGTTAAAATTTGTAAGGACCCACAAGGCAAGGACAAAGATAAGGCAGGCCCTTAGGGAAGAAGAAAGGAGGAGGGCCCTTGAAAGGGGTAAAAGAATCCTTGAAAAGTTTAAGGTAAATTTGGAAG
>WFPT01000001.1 GCA_015487365.1 Aquificaceae bacterium | reverse complement strand
GGCTTCCTTAATCCTCCCCTCCAACTTTTCCAGCTTCCCGTAGAGGGACTTTAACTCCTCCTTTGCAAGCTTTCTTATCTCCTCGTCCCTGTCTTCCAAAAGCTCCTTAGTTTCCCCTATGGACTTTAAGATTTTTTTATAATCTTGGAAGAGGTGGTATAACTCCTCAATATCCTTTAACTCCTTACTCAACCTCTTTAACTCCTTAGGCTCCCTGACCTCCTGTATCCTTTTCTGTAACTCCCTATACCTCTTTTCTAAGTTTTCTAGCTTACCTAATATACCCTCGGGGAGCATTCAGTCCTTTATGAGGAGGTAGTAGGGCTTTATCCTCAGCTTACCCGTGTAGAAGGGATGGCACTTGTTGCAGGTTTCTATCCTAACAGTCCCCCCCTTTGTGGATAAAAGGGTAAATTGGTTCCCACAACCGCAAACAAAGAGAGTTGGCTTTAACTCCGGGTGTATTCCCTTCTTCATAAAAAATTATTATAACACCTCCTTAAAAACTTGACAAATTTTAACTTCGGTTTATTTTTTATATTTTGATGAATGCTTTATCTCACATATTGATGTGTGATAAGCTCATAAAGATAAGTTTAGATACTTTAAAGGGGATAAGGAGGGATATAGGCTTTGATTTGAGGGAGCTGTCCCTTCTATACGGGGACCTTGAAAACGGAAACCCCTACAAGGGTTTTTGTAAGAGCGTTAGGGAAAAGTTTTTAAAGAGTTTGGAAAGGGTTATTGAAGAAACCTATGAAGATTACAGCCTCTTTAACTTTGACCTACTCCTGGTGGTGGAAACTCCCCATCAAATAAGGGAGGAGATTTGCAGAATGGACCCCATAGGGAGATTAAACAGGAGGTTGGAGGGGCTTTTAAGGGACTTGGACGAGGTGTTGAAGGGTTTTGAAGAGGAATTAACCTTACCCCTAAAAACTTACAGGGAGCTTATAGGAAATCTAATAGAGCTAAACAACAGGATGTGGAGTAAAATATAGTCCTATGAAGGTAAAGGTAAGGCAGGTTGAAGACTTCCACTTCTTGGGGGTTGGACCCGCGGGAAGGGAGGTGCCCATAGACGCAGCTGAATACGTGGGGGGAAAGGGAAGGGGTATAAGGCCACCCGAGCTTTTGTTTCAGTCCATAGCGGGTTGCGTAGGGATACACCTGTATGAGGCCCTTCACAAGGAGGGTAAGGAGGTAAAGTCCATAGAAATTGAAACGGATGCTGAAAGGATAACCGACAGATATCCCAAGGTCTTTACCAAAATATACCTCTTCGTTAAGGTTGAAGGTGATGTAAAGAGGGAGGAGGTGGAAGAGGCCCTAAAAAGGGTAATATACGAGCCAGGGACCTGCTCGGTCGCATACATGATAAACAAGGTCGCACCCATAGAGTTTAAAGTTGTTTGACTTTCTGATAATAGGTGGAGGGCTCTCTGGACTGGTTATAGCGAGGGAGTTAAAGCTAAAAGGCTTTAAAACTTTACTCTTGGAAAAGGAAGAGGAGCTTGGGGGAAACGTAAGGACCCGTTACGAGGAAGGTTTCCTATATGAAGAGGGCCCCCAAACCATCTTGGCGGATGAAGAGGTCCTAAGCTATCTAAAGGGGCTAAGACTAAAACCCCTCTTTGCAAAAGAAAGTGCCAAAAGGAGGTTCATCCTAAAAGATAAAAAGCTTTATGAGCTAAACCCAAAGACCCTAATCTTTTCCAACTTACTGTCTTTAAGGGGAAGACTGAGGATACTTTTGGAGCCCTTTATAGGGGAGGGGAAGGGGGAGGAGAGCTTGGAGGAGTTTGTAAAGAGGAGGTTTGGGGAGGAGTTTTTAAGGTATATAGTGGAGCCCTTTGTGAGCGGAGTATATGCCGGGGACGTTAGGAGGCTTTCGGTAAAGTATGCCTTTAAGAGACTCTATGAGATGGAAAGAAAGTATAAGAGTTTAATTAAGGCTGGTTTAAAGCTAAAAAGGTTTGCCCCAAAGTCCCAGCTTATATCCTTCAAGGGTGGTCTAAAAGAGCTGATAGAAAAGCTTAAAGGGGACTTAAACTTCTCTTTAGGCGATGTAGCTTTAAGGATTTTAAAAAAGGGTGATTACTACGAGGTGATTTCAAAGAGGGGAAAGTATAAGGCAAGGAGTGTGGTAATAACGAGCCCCGCCTACACCCTCTCCTACCTTCTGAGTAACCTGTATCCGAGCTTGGCAAAGGAGTTTGAAAAAATAAACTACCCACCCCTTGCGGTTGTAAATTTGGGTGTGGTGGGAGAAATCCCCGAGGGCTTTGGCTTCTTAGTCCCAAGGGACCAGGGACTTAAAATTTTAGGGGTCCTCTTCCCTTCAAAGATTTTTCAGGGCAGGGCCAAGGAGGGCTACGAGCTGATAACCGCATACGTAGGGGGACAAACCTTCAAGGAAGTAGAAGGTATGAAGGAAGAGGAAATATTGGAGAAAGTAAAGGGGGAGGTGAAAGAAATCCTAAGGGTGGAAAAGTTTGTCTTTGAAAGGGTAAAGCTTTGGAAGAGGTCCATACCTCAATACGAGCTAAACTACGGTAGATTCTTTGAACTTGCTAAGGAGGTGGAAGACAAATTTAAGGGCATATACTTGGGGGGAAATTACCTCTTTGGGGTTTCCACCGCAGACTGCATAAAAGGGGGTGTAAAAAAGGCAGGGGAAATTTTGTATAATAGAGCTTAATGGTTAAAAAGGAAGAGAGTAGGAAGGTTGCAAGGGCCCTCTTAAAGAGGGTTTTGGAAAAAGAAGAGAGGTTGAGGCTTTTGGAGCTCTTGGACCTGTTGGAGGGCCTCTACAAAAGGAGTAAAGAGTTTAGGAACTTTTTTCTAAACCCAAGGGTTGAAGTTAAGGTAAAGGAAAAGTTTATAGGGGAGCTCTTAAAGAG